>NZ_JAIQZM010000054.1 GCF_023333595.1 Argonema galeatum A003/A1 | reverse complement strand
ATAGAAACGCCATCATAAATCATGGCGTTGAGAAAGCTAATGAGAATGTCTTTGCTTTCAGAGGAACCAAAGATTTTTTTGAATGCGTAATCTGTTTTAGGGTTAATGAAAATCATAACGTTCCTTCAATGGGGAATAGGGACTAGAGAAATTGTCCGAGGTCTTCTTCAAAAATATGGCTAAATACTTGCTCTTGAATTGCCATAAAAAGCGTGCGATCGGGCTCTTTAACAGATCGCATTCTGGAGTTGTGGCGGGAAGTTGTGGGAATGGCTCACGAGCCGGAAGAAGATGAAGGGTATTAGTAACAGTTTTTTCGTTCCGACTTGCGTTCACATTCGCTCGGCGTGTTGGGGCCTAAATTAGGGATTTGAGAACGTATTGATCTGTCCTCCACCGATGTTTTGCCCCGGAATCGCACGGGGGACAGAGAAATTAGGGGGCGATTGCACTTGAGAGGGCTGCGCTGCTGGATTGCCGAAATTAGAATTGTATCCTGGGTTAGCATACCCGTTGCCAGGGGTGGCATTCTGAAAAGGAGATTGACCTAAGTTACTAGGTGTCAGTGAAGGACTCACCTGTGCCGCTGGTGGTACGCCAGGTACTGCTTGGGGTTGATTTAAGTAGGTGTAAGAATTGGGAGGATTGCTACTGCTAGTCGGCGGTACGTTATAGCCTGTTGTACCTGGAACTGGAGATGCTGACCCATAACTCTGTCCGGGGATAGATGAGTAACCCGCCGTACCGGGGTACTGCTGGGCTGGTGCAGTAACTTGTCCGGGGATACCTGAAGTGGATTGTGTAGGCGTTTGGTTGCTGCCGCTGTTTTGCCCTAATTTGTCTGTAGGGGCTGGTGTGGCGATCGTATTGCCAGTATTTAAGCGGTCTAATGCTGACTGCAACGGGCTTGCTGGTGCTGTAGTGGGATTTTGAAGGGTTGGTTGTTTGCCAGCGTCTATGCGGTCTAGTGCTGACTGCAATGGGCTTAACGGTGCTGAATTAGGGCTACCCGCAGGATTAGCTGTAGTTCCCGCGCCTAAGTTAGAAGATGGTGTAGTAATGGAGTTTCCTGACGGTAGCGTCCCGCTGTTATTGAGCGGATCTTGTGACTTGATGGCGAATGGATTGGTAATGCTTGATTGTCCTGATGATTTTTGGGCATCAGCAGCTTCCTTTCGTTTGATGAAATCATCAAATAAACCCTGCTGTTTTTCGGTTTCTGCTGGGGCAACTTGGAAGGGTTCGGAATTAGCCAAATCTTTTTCCAGCACCGACAGGGTATCGATGTCAGCCCCAATCGCCTTGTCTTCATCAGAAACTGTTGGCTCGACTGTATTGATGGGACTGGTATTCTCCCGATCATCGCTGAAAACCAGCCATTCTGGGTGGGTGAAGTAGGCCCAAGTAGAGAAACCTACTAGGGATATAATCGTTGCTGTTCCCCAAACCATAGGCCAAAATAAAGGCCGTAGCCGAGCTTTGAAGTAGCGGAGGGGGGCAGGAGGCCGATTAGAAGGTGACATGGCAGGAGTGCAGCTTGACCTAGCACGATTTACTGAATGTGTCTACAGTTAGGATAGCTTCGATCGGCCCCTCTTTGCAATTTTAGATTTTAGACTTGAAATTAAATTTTCCCTCTTCCCTCTTCCCTCTTCCCTCTTCCCCCTAGCCCCTAGCGCGAGATTCTGAACAATAGCCAGATTCCCGTTCCCAAGCCGAACAAGTTTGGCAACCAAGCCGCCATCCAAGCAGTCAGGAAGCCGCTCAAACCTAAAGCATCGCCGATCGTCCTCAGCAAGTAGTAAGCAAAAATGATTAAGACGCTGATGCCAAATCCTGTTGCTTTACTCGTTCGTTGAGGCTTGGTTCCCAAAACTGCGCCTACTAAACCAAAGACAAGACAAGCAAAAGGTAGGGCTATTTTTTGTTGCAGACGGACTTTCAGCTTGCGAATCTCTTTGTAGTCATTGCTTGGCTGGATTAATTTTAGCTGCTCTTGCACTTGTACAATGTTCATATCGTCAGCTTTCCGCCCTTTGCGGGCAAAATCTAACGGAGCGCGGGATAGTTGCAGTTGGTGGTGTTCAAACCGCAAAATGTTGCGATATGAACTATCGGCAGATATTACATAGATAGTGCCGTTGAAGAAGTCCCAGGTGTTTTCAGCGATATTCCAACGGGCTGATTCTGAGACTACTATTTGATTGACTCCGGTTTTGGAGCGATCGACTATAGTGAGGTTTTTCATCAATTCGCCATTGAATTCTTCGGCGTAGAACAAGCGCTTCAAAATTTCCTTTTTTTCGCCATTTGGTTGGTCTACTTCGCCAAATTCTGGATAAATGATGTTATTTTCCTGAAAATCTTTCCTGTCTGCATTCAACGCGCTGTCTAGAATAACGCTCGCCTCGTAATTAGCCGCAGGTACGACAAATTCGTTAAAAGCAAAGGTGATGCCTGTAACAACCAAACTCATCACGATCGCAGGCAAAATCAGGCGATAGATACTAACGCCACAGCTGCGTAGGGCGATCAGTTCGCTGTCGCTAGAGAGGCGAATGTAAGTAATCAAGGTGGCCAGCAACATCGAAGCAGGCAAGGCAAATGCGATGAAATAGGGCATTTTTAACAGAAAAACTTTCATCGCAGTTGACAGGGGTAGCCCTGCGTCTGTGATTTTTCGGATCAGTTCTAGAGATCCTATAGCCACCCCAATGGAAGAGAAAAGTGATACCCCAAACAGAAATGGTGCTAGCAATTCGGCGACTAGGTAGCGATCCATGATCGACACACCGAAAGTTAGCCATCTGAGTGGGTTATACTGGGTGACGATTTTCATAATTCACTTAAGTCATATCATGTCGGTAGCATCGGTTACCTAAAAAATTCGTGTGATTATTCTTATCTGCGTTTATCTGCGTTCCAGAGTCTTCATCTGCGGTAAAAATTTAACCAACGATGACAACAGACAATTTGACGATATCACTCATGTACTAACGATGCAACCGGACACGATATCAATCCAAAATCCTCTCATCCTTTCATCTAAACTCGATTGACGAACTAAGCTACGCTTGAAAGTTATCTCCCAGATAGTACTGCCGCACAAGGGGATTATTGTAAAGTTCGTCTGCACTGCCAGAGGCTAGGATTTGTCCATCTCGCATAATGTAGGCTCGGTCTGTGATTGCCAAGGTTTCGCGGACGTTGTGATCTGTGATTAAGATACCCATTTGGCGATCGCGCAATTGCCCCACCATCTCCTGTATTTCCGCTACAGCAATTGGGTCAACACCGGCAAACGGTTCATCCAAAAACAAAAATTTTGGGCCGTCCTGCCCAGATGCCAAAGCTCTTGCCAATTCCGTTCGCCGCCTTTCCCCCCCAGAAACTTGTATTCCTTTGGTGTAGGCCACTTTTTGCAGGCGAAACTCCTGCAATAATTTCTCTAAACGCTCTGTGCGTTTTCTTTGAGGTACTTGGGTTTGTTCCATCACCAACAGAATATTGTCCCGCACCGTTAAGTTGCGAAAAATACTGGGTTCTTGGGCTAGATATCCAATGCCCAGTTTTGCCCTTTGGTGCATTGGGGCTTCAGTAATGTCGAGTTCATTAAGCCAAACTTTACCTTGATTTGGCTTCTCTAGACCTGTGGCGATGTAAAATGTTGTTGTTTTCCCGGCACCGTTAGGCCCAAGCAAGCCGACTACTTCTCCTTGGGCTACAGAGAGGTTGACGCGATTGACGATGACGCGCTTACCATAAGATTTGTGTATGTTTTCTAAGACAATTTTCACTTCCTTTTCCCCCTAGCCTTAGCCCCGTTCGGACTTCGGCGTGAGCGTCTCCGCACTGAGCTTGCCGAAGTGTCACGTCGAAGCCTAGCAAGAAAGCCCCTTCTTTAGCGAGGGGCGGTTCTCACGCCAGGAACTCTGGGCGGTGCTGGTTGGGTTGGGGCATTAGTATCGGTAACGATATAAATGGATTCTACCTGGCGGTTGGGTTGAGGTACGGCGACAAATCGCCCTTCATCGATCAGATAGATGACTTGTTCGCCGCGAATGCTGTTGCCTTGCTGCAATATGTAAACATTGCCGGTGAGGACGATGCGGCGTTCTTTGCTGAAGTATTGCGCTTGGGCAGCTGTGGCTTGAATTTGGCGGGATGGATAAAATAGTTGGACGTTGCCTCGTGCTGTGATCACGCCGGTTTTTTGATCGGCTTCTTGAATATCGGAGCGGATGTTCAGGGCGCGACCTTCACCGGCGTTTTGGGCTTTGGCGCTTTGGGTTGGCGGCAAAAGCGCGATCGCACTTATCAAAGCAGCCGGTAACATCAAGGCTAACCCCAGGCGACGCTGCCATAAATCAGGTAATCGAGCGGCTCTCATCATCGATCGTGCAAGCGTAGGAAGTTGATCTGTATGCAGGATAATAATTATGACTGAAAAGTTATCGCTATAGTTCTCTAGGTAGTTTAACCTGTCCTGCCAAAACTGAAGCCCTAAATATTATATTGACAAAATACTAATTTTGTGATATTGCCTCAGCTTAAGAAGAATCACCCTAACGACTAAAGTCGCGGCTACACAAACGAAGTCCGCGAAGGGGAACTTGTTTTTACCGCAGATAAATCCAAATCTATGTCTATAGCCACAGTCAAATATGTTAGGACAAAAAATATAGCGCTACGCGCTGGCGTATTTACAAATAGTGAATTGAATCTATGTGTAGCTCAATGTCGTCTATTCTAATCTGTAACTCTACCAGCGCGTATCGCTATAACTATCGAGCAGCGGTAGTAAATCGCTTAATTTAATCCTAGTAAAGTCCTGACTAGGAAATGTTTTTAACTATTTTCGGCACCTGCAAAGTTGTGTCGCCACCGGGGTAGGTTTCTGTTGTCTCAAAATGTTGGACAAATTCAGCTATTTTTTCTGCACCAGCTTGTTGCAAAGCACTCAACAATTCGGCACTCTCCTCAACTAATTTATCGACATCAATATCAGCATAATTTGGCTGGTAATACCGCAATTTTTTGATACCTTCTCCCAGCAGAGTTACAGCACCGCGCCAATTGTGATTGCCAAGGTGATAGAGGGCTACTGCGATTTGCAAAACGCCTTGATAAAACTTCTTTTCAGGCTCTGCGGACTCCATCCACAGAGCCTCTAGAGTATCGTGGCAAGCGTAGTATTCTCTGTTATTAAATTCTTCTACACCTTGCCAAAATTCTTGAGGCGCTGCTTCAGTCATGCCATGCTTTCTCTGACAACTTTGATCTCTTCGAGAGAAATTTCTTGCTTGTCACCGGCAAAGTCGTTGTCTGAGGTGAGAAACAACATACAGTGGCATTCTTTGCGCTCCCTCATTGGGACGCAGGGACAGTTCCAGAAAGCGGCACTTACTTCTGCTTCTTTGTCTTCGTAGTGGCGACAGGGACAAAGGGGTGAGCCGAGTTCTTCTTTGTTCTTGGCGAGTCCTTCGATGACAACAGCGGTTACTGAAGGGTCAACGCAGAAGTATGTGCCGGTGCGTTTGGCGTACTGTTCGGAAAAATGCCGCATTGCTTCGAGGCTATGGTCGTTAGCTTTGGTGTTGTTCTCTGTGGTGTTCATTGCGATCGCTATCTCTCTCGGTCAGCTGGTTATTTTGAATTGTACTGTGGGAAGGGACTAGGGGCTAGGGGGAAGAAGGGGCAGAGGGGCAGAGGGGCAGAGGGGCAGATTGAAATTAAATCTAAAATCTAAAATTCCTCTCTTCCCCCTAGCCCCTAGCCCCTAGCCCCTGACCCCTTCCCTAGCTGGGGTTGCAGCGGTTGTTCGGGGTCAATTAGAAGGCCGGGGCGATCGCTATTTATTAAGTTTTTTTGCTCTGCTGACGATGTTGCGGGCCACAGGACTGTCCGGCTACCAGGGGGAAGCGAGTTAAAACCCACAGAGTTTTGAGCGAGCCAGATTAAAGGCTGGTTTGGTGGGCCAATCGTACCGGGTACTTCCCCTGGGTTAACGGATGCTAAAGCTTCTAGAACTACACGGTGACCGTGTAATAAACCAGTCCCAGCTGTCCAGAGCTTTGCTTTCAATTGACACCGGGTTGCGTAGAAATACAGAGAAGCGGCGGCAATGACTGCTTGCTCAAAATCCTCCTGCCGCCAGATGCCAGCGCTGTCGAGGCAGATAACGACTTCCTGACCGCCCGTGAAGACTTCTAACTCGCGCACTCGCAATTCGCCGTAACGGGCGCTGGTTCGCCAGTGAACGAGACGGATAGGGTCGCCCCAGCGGTAAGGTCTGAGCGATCGCGTCACATTTTCGTTGGCGGATTTGGATCTGCGATCGCGACTATAAAACTGTGCTGTATCTTCTTGCCCCAGTTCATCTACCAAAGGGCAGGTGGTCAGGGGTAGGACAGTGGGATAGACTATTGCTGTAGCTGGAACTTGGCGGTGTCGGCGACACCAAAACAATCCCAATGGGGTTGCAGTTCTTAGCTGCACGGTATGCCACCGATAAACGCCCCGCCGTTGAGTGGGGTGATAGTAAATCCAGCGGTAACTTTCTTGGGGAGGAATAGTTTCGATCGTTCCTTGCACTGGCTGACCCAGTACAAAAGGAATCATGTCTTGAAATTGCAGCAGAGTCTTAGGTTCTTTACTCTGATTTTCTATTTGTAATTCAACGGTTAGTCGATCGCCGGAACTAACGGGTTCTATGGGAAGACGCTGTAGTCGAATGCCCTGGAGCGATCGTACTGGCAAAGTCGCCGCTATTCCCAACAAAGCAAAACTGATGCCGCTAATCACGTAAAGCCATCCTGCCATTGTATTGATGGCGGCTCCGAAAAAGCAAATAGAAAAAGCTCCCAAAACCCAACCACTGTAAGCAGGGGTAACCCAGTGGGTTTCTAACCAGTTGGCAAATCGATGCACCACGCTCATACTGCTCTGTATTTTGTAGGTAAAGCCTAAAAAATTTGTAAAGTTTCTGCAAAGACTAGATAAATTCCCACAAGCCTGTTTGACTAAAATAGAATTTAAGTAGATTTACGGAATTGCGATCAGTGATTGATGATTGGTAGTTGGTGATTAGTAATTGGGAAATTTTCTGTTCCCAGTCCCCAGCCAAGAGTCCCCAGCCCTCATTTCATTATCCGTTTCAGTCTACCTCCATTGATATAGAGAATGTAAAATGTCAACAACATCTGGAAATCTTCTTGCGAATACAAATCAACCACCACCCAGTCAAGCGTCGGGTGTAAAAACATCTAGATCTCGGTTTCAAGAACCTCACGAGGCAACAGCAGCTGGTGAAATGCACGGGGGAACAAGGCTCAGAACTCCTTTGCAAGGGTCTAACCAAACACCTGCACCAGCAGGTCAAGTTCAGGATACAACAACAAGGGAGAAAACTCAGATTCAAGGGTCCGATCGGCCACCAGCGCCACCCGCAGGTCAAGTCCAGGCAGGACAGGCTAGGAACGCCTCTGCGGTGTCTCCCTCGATCGAACGGATGGTGAAGCACGCCCATACCCAGCAAGCTTCTGACGTTCATATCAGAGTTGGAGAAGTTCCCAGATATCGAATTCGCGGTCAGATGATAGCGCTGGGGAATCACGAGAAGGTGACGCCCGAACTTTTTGAACACTATCTAGCCGAAATCCTCACACCAGCTCAGCGACAAAAGTTTGCAGAAACAAAGGAACTGGACACAGCCCTTTATTACCCAGGCTTTTTGCGCTGTCGGGTGAATTGTTTTGAAGCGCTGCTGGGTGGTGCGATCGTTCTGCGCTTGATTCCTTTGGACGTTCCTTCTATTGAGGGGTTAGGGTTGCCGCCCATCCTTAAAGAGATTGTGCAGCGCCAGCAAGGACTTATTCTAGTTACAGGGCCAACGGGTTCTGGTAAATCAACTACTCTGGCGGCAATGATTCGTCACATGAATGAATCGTTGGCAAAGCACATCATCACGATCGAAGATCCGGTTGAATTCGTTCACGCTTCCCTAAAAAGCCTGGTTAGTCAGCGAGAAGTGGGTTTGCACACCCACGAGTTTCATCATGCGCTGCGATCGGCTTTGCGGGAAGACCCGGATGCGATTCTGATTGGGGAAATGCGCGATCGCATCACCGTTGACATAGCTTTAAAAGCCGCCCAAACGGGTCACCTAGTCTTTGGAACGTTGCACACCCGCAACGCTATCAACGCCGTTAACAGATTGCTGGGGATATACAATCCAGACGAACAGCCATCCATGCGTATCCAAATCGCTGATTGCTTGGTCGCAGTGGTTGCCCAAATACTGATGCAAACAACAGATGGGCGTCGCACAGCAGCCCACGAAATCTTAATCAATACCCCTGCCATGCAGGACTTCCTGATGAAGGGTAATGACGACGAAGCCTATCACTTAATCGAAAATGGCATTGATGATGGTATGCAGGTGCTAAATCAGGCACTCTGCGAATTGGTGTTAATGGGCAAGATCAGCGGCGATGAAGCTGTGAAAGTTTCTCCAGATGTTGGAGATCTGCGCCGTCGGGTTCGCAACGAAGGGGCCGATCCAGCTCGTGCAAGCCGTGAGTTTAGCAGTCACGATAGTGGCTATAGGCCGTTATAGCTGGAAAGGAAAAACAGGGTGCTTTTTCATATTTCAAACAAAAACACAGTGGGGGCGGTTCCCAAACTGCCCCTTCTTAGCTAGAGTCTGTCCAAAAAATGAAAAGAGAGCCTTTACCTGATTCTCTTATCAATATTCTGCTGCCACTGACATTAATTTTTGGTTTGGTTTTTCTATTGAGTCTCGATGTAGGAGATGGTAACGCAGAAGTGTCGAGTACTCCGCTGGAGTCATGGATCAAGTTTATTGTTGGCTATTTAGCAGCAGGGGCAGAAATTGCGGCGGCGATCGTTATTGGAACTGCGGTTGTCCGTGGCATTGGTGCTTATTTACGCCAATTTTTTTCGCGGACGCGACAACATTATGATTCTACGGAGTCAATCCGCCTGCAATTGGGACGAGTGCTGGCGTTGGGATTGGAATTTACTATTGCTAGCGATATCTTACGCACGGCTGTTGCGCCGACTCGCCAGGATATTTTAAATTTGGGTGCGATCGTTCTTTTAAGGACTCTACTAAATTATTTCTTAGAGCGTGAGATTAGGCAGGGGGAGGAAAGGCGCTATAGCGATCGCGAACCTAAGTGAAAACTCAGAAACCCGGTTTCTTGGAGAAACCGGGTTTCTAAAATCAGCAGTTTTACGTTTAATTATTTGACTAATTGCATTTTTAGCGCTCATATAGCAACCGATGAAAGTCAGTTAGGATGTTCTTAATTCCACCAAACCCTTGATTTTAGACCCTTCTTCCCCTAGCCCCTAGCCCCTAGCTATAATTTCCCTAGTGTCGGAGTTTAATATGTCCAACCAGACCCCAGAAGTTACGCCTGAACTTTTTTTCAATACCGTCACGGCTTACCAGCGTACAGGAGCCCTCAAAGGGGCGATCGAATTGGATGTTTTTACGGCCATTAGCGAAGGCAATCAGACAGTTTCGTCACTAGCGCAAAGGTGTTCGGCGTCAGAACGAGGGATGCGGATCTTGTGCGACTATTTGGTAACGATCGACTTTCTGACTAAGGAAGCCGATCGCTACGGACTGACTCCAGATGCAGCGATGTTTCTTGTCAAGCACAGTCCTGGGTACATGGGTAGCGCAGTGGAATTCCTCGTTTCCCAGACGATGGTGGATGGATTCAAAGATGTTGCTGCCGCCGTCCGAAAAGGCGGTACGACGATACCAGACACGGGAACGGTAGCACCCGATCATCCCGTATGGGTAAACTTTGCTAAGGCTATGGCTCCCTTGATGGCGGTTCCGGGACAATTGATGGCGCAGCTGGTAGACGGCGATGCCAGTAAGCCTTTGAAAGTGCTTGATATTGCAGCAGGTCACGGTTTGTTTGGCATTGCGATCGCAAAGCGCAATCCCCATGCCCAAATCGTAGCTGTAGATTGGTCTGGAGTGCTGGAGCTAGCAAAAGAAAACGCTCAAGAGGGGGGGGTTGGCGATCGCTACAGTACTATCCCTGGCAGCGCTTTTGATGTTGATTGGGGCACTGGCTACGATTTAGCTTTGCTAACTAACTTTTTGCATCATTTCGATGTGGCAACCTGTGAAACGTTGCTTAAGAAAATTCATGCAGCGATCGCTCCCGACGGTAGGGTGGTGACATTGGAACAAGTTCCCAACTCAGACCGGGTTACTCCCCCCGAAGCCGCGCGTTTCAGTTTGGTGATGCTTACTACTACTCCTCACGGCGATGCTTATACTTTTGCGGAATACGAACAGATGTTTAGCAATGCGGGTTTTGCGCGAAGCGAACTCCACCCCCTGCCTCCTTCCTTGGCGCAGGTAGTGATTTCATACAAGTAGGCTGATTGCGATCGTAACTGCGGCAGTTCATCCTTCACCAGATTGAAATACCAGCGTCACAACATCGCCATCTTGGTTGAGCAGTATAGATATAGCTTCTAATTGCTCCTTACATCAACAAAGAAAACCTAGAACACCGATTCAGTAATACTTGGTGGTGCGTTTTTAGCTTGTAGGGGCGAAGCAAACGGGAGTGAAAATCTATCGCTCTTACCCTAGATTTTCACTCCCGAATGCTTCGCCCCTACGATTAGTGAATCGGTGTTCTAGAGCGCATCTCCTCTAGGTTTTTTATTAGGAAAAACTGACTTCGTAGAGAGCAAACATTTCTCCATCGTGCTGCTTCTCCACCTTAGCACCTGCATCTTTTATGGCTTTTTCCCATGCGGCGATCGACTCTAAAAACACTTCGGCACCCAAATACATTTCTAAAACTGCCCAATCTTCAGCCAAAGGTTTAGTAGGGTCGAGAACGTTAAATATAAACCGACCATCTGGTTTCAACACCCGCTTGACTTCTGCCATAACAGCTTGCCAGTAGTTGATTGGAAAATAGCAACTACAACCAGTAGCGATCGCTAAATCGAAAAAAGCGTCTTCATATTTTAACTCGTGAGCTGCTCCTAGTTGAACTGCCTTAAATAACTTCGAGTTAAGTTGGGAACCGCGAGAATTGAGTGCATCCCGCGCCACTGTACTGATTTCCTGACCGTAGAAATACGCTCCCCAATCTCGCCAAGGGTAAATTAAGAAGCTGACACCACAGCCAATATCTAAACAACGCTGGTTCTTTTTAGGTTGTGTCATTTCCCAAAAAGCAGAGGTAATTTTCCCATTGAGCTTTCCACCAGCCCATTCCCTAAAAATTGGCATCGCTTCGACTTCTGCTGGTAGTTCAAAAGCTTCACCTCGGTACTCTTTGTTAAACCGATGTGCCACTTGGGCAATCATGGTTTCCTGGATTTTTTCAAATTGATATGCGTCAAAGCCTTCAATCCCAGATGAAGGCGTTTTCCCTTGAGCGGATGACTGCGAATCTTGTTTAGACATCAGGCAGATTTTGCTCCAATAATGCTACATTTTTATTATTTAAATTGTAGATTCATGCGATCGATTGCAATTTCGATCTTAAATATCTAGCTATAAAGTCGCAAACTTGTCCGTTGCTTCAATCAAGGCACTGCGAATTCCCGGTTCGCTCATCGAATGTCCAGCATCGGGAACTACGATAAATTCGGCTTCTGGCCAAGCACGATGCAATTCCCAAGCTGATATCATCGGACAGACGACATCGTATCGTCCCTGAACAATTACTGCTGGAAGGTGGCGGATGCGATCGATATTCAAAAGCAATTGTTCTTCGGTTTCTAGAAAGCCTTTATTAATGAAGTAATGACACTCAATTCTGGCAAAGGCATCTGCGAATTGACTATCACCGAATTTGTGCTTTAAATCTGGGTCTACTAATAATTTACTGGTGCTACCTTCCCAGATTGACCAAGCGCGGGCAGCTGCCAATCTGATTTGAGGGTCTGGACTGGTCAAACGTTTATAATAAGCTACGATCATATCATCCCGTTCATCGGGAGGAATTGGTTTTATATACTCCTCCCAAGCATCGGGAAAGAGATAGCTAGTACCTTCTTGATAGAACCAGCGCAATTCTTTTTGTCTCAACATGAAGATGCCGCGCAGGATTAGTCCTTTGCAGCGTTCGGGATGGGTTTGACTGTACGCCAAGGACAGGGTACTTCCCCAACTGCCGCCGAAGACAACCCATTTGTCGATGCCTAAATGCGATCGCAGTTTTTCAATGTCACTGACCAAATCCCAGGTGGTATTTTCGCGCAGTTCGGCATGAGGCGTACTTTTTCCGCAACCGCGTTGGTCAAACATCACCAACCGCCATTTTTCGCGGTTAAAATATTGTCGATAAAAGGGCGGACTACCACCACCAGGGCCACCGTGCAGTAAAACTATTGGCTTTCCTTGCGGGTTGCCTGACTCTTCAAAATGAATGGTGTGGAGGTCAGAAACCTGTAAAGTTCCTTGTCTGTAAGGAATGATAGGAGGGTAAAGTTCTCTCATTTCAATATTTTAGCACTGCTTTAGTGCGTTTTTAGCTTGTAGGGGCTCCGCTGAGTGCGTGCCGGAGGCATTAGCATTCGGGCAGGAAATCTAAGGTAAGAGCGATAGATTTCCTGCCCGAATGCGGAGCCCCTACTATTACTACAAGTATTTAAGTGGTGGGCAGTGCCCACCCTACAAAAATCGCTAAAAGTTAATTGTGCAAGTGCTTGTCATATTCCACTTTGCCGTAATCGAGCTTGACAATGCGATCGCATGAGTGAAAATATCGGTCATCGTGACTGATCACCAGCACAGTTTTACCTCGTTTCTTAAGTTCTGGCAATAGTTGAGTATAAAAAATCTCCTTGAACACGGGGTCTTGATCTGATGCCCACTCATCAAACAAATAGATTGGACGATCTTCCAAATAGGCAGTGAGTAAACCCAAACGCTTGCGCTGTCCTTGGGATAAAGCAGTGGTTGAAAGCACCCCATCTTTTACCTGAACTTTGTGGTCTAGTTCTAGTTTTATCAAGTAATCTTGCGTTTGAGTCTCAAGATTCGAGTTACCCAAACCCAACAAGCTTTCAAACAAATAAAAGTCCGAAAAAACCACCGCAAATTGCTGCCGATACCATTCTCTAGTATCGTTGTCAATCAGCTTACCATCGACCCGAATTTCTCCACTTTCAGGGATATAAAGTCCGGTAATCAGCTTAGCGAGAGTAGATTTACCGCTGCCATTACCTCCGACTAAAAACACGAGTTCTCCTGGCCCGAAAACGAGGTCTATCGGGCCAAGAATAAAATTGTGTTTCTCATTTTGTCCGCTATAAGCATGAGTAACTCCCATCAGTTCTAAGCGCTTCCAGTCAAACTTCAACTTAGGCTGAATAATGGCATTTTCGTTATACTCAGATTCACTGGCTAACGATAAGCCCAAAGTTTCTATCTTTCTTAAAGCAACACTGGCTCTGCTCAAGTTGGGAAGCATATCCATAATGTTCTTGACGGGCATCATTAAGTAAGTGAGCGTTAAAATATAGGCCGATAAAACTGAGGTGCTAATATTTGCCAATTTGGGAAGACCAAAAATCAACAGCGCGACAGCAAAGAAAAAGAGAATTTGACCTCCATTAGAGGCAATAGAGAAGATATTCAAACTGACAACTTTGTAATCTCGCGCTGCGGCAGCGGTGGGTTGGAGTTCGCTTGATAGGAAGGCTTCGCGGCGCTGTTGGTGCAGCTTTAATTCTTTAATACCTTCCGTGATGGCGCGGAAGTGTTTAAACAATTTATCTTGTTCTTCGCGAGCGAGGGTAAAGAAGTGAGTCGCTTTCTTTAACAGAAATTGAATAATGACTATAGCTGCAATTATGAAGCAGATCATCACCAGCAATGCTTGCCAGGAAAGCCAGCCTAAATAAATCATGCAGCCAATTGCTATAGCAATATCAATGCAGAGGAAGGGAATAACAAAAACACTGCTAGAAAGCGCTTGAACATCTTCTGTGAGAGTTGCTAAAAGACGAGGGGCACCCAGTTGTTCCAGGTGACGCAAAGAGGTGGATAAAATCCGGCGGCTCAAGCGTATTTGCAGGTCGAAGATCACTCCTTGGGAAAGGCGGATCAGCAAAATCTGGGAGACGAGTCCAGAGATGAGTACCACCGCAGCCAGTCCGACAAAGCTCAAGATTGAGGTAGTTGTCTGGGTTCCGCCGTTGGCGGCGTTGTTGATTAGGGCAATCAGTCGAGCGCTGCAAGCTCCGCTGAGCAAACCTGTGAAGACAGCGATCGCCACAAGGCTCCAAGAAGCGCGTAAAAGAAGATAGATGACGTTCATTCAAACCTGTTGTGTGTCATTATTGCAGTTCCCAAAATCGCCTACGAGAGGCGAATCGATCGGATGGAAGGGCCGGGGCTAATCGTATCCTAAGTAACAACGCTTAAATTTATGTTTTTTTAATCTGCCTAGATACAGAATTAATTAACACAAAGATAATGCTTTGGATAGAGGAATAAATCAGCCATCATTACCTGCCAGAAGGAGGCAATTACCAGGCTCAGCTTTTTATGATGATTGTAGGCTGAGGTTTTTAGCGGTAGTTTTACAGTAGCTGCTGTCATTGGAGTGATATGTCTAATTCAATTGAATTCAAGTTGCTGGCTCCTCATACCAAAAATGCTACACTAATGGGTTCTTTTTCCGATTGGAAAGAAATCCCAATGGATAAAAACGAGAATAGTTATTTTAGCACAAAGGTTGATTTAGAGGACGGCGTTCACCAATATAAATTCAGAGTCCAGCATCCAAGTGGCTCAAATGAACCAGAAAAATGGGTAGAAGTCAATGACCCCTATGTTACTGAAATCGATGCAGTTACAAGAAACGGAGCGATCCGAATTAAAGGCGGTCAACGGATTGTTGATACTTATGTTTGGCAGCACGACGACAAGCCTTTGCCTGCGGATAGTGAGTTAGTGATCTATGAGTTATTTATTACAGATTTTTCTGGCGGTGATGATGACCCAAAAGGGCAAGGACAGTACAAGGATGTCATCGAAAAATTGGATTACTTATGCGAGTTGGGAATAAATGCGATCGAGTTAATGCCAGTAAACGAAAATCCCGGCGATTACAGCTGGGGTTATACTCCCAGATACTACTTAGCCCCACAGCCTAACTACGGTGCAACGGAAGATTTGAAGCGGTTAATTGATGAGTGCCATGCTAGAGGCATCCGCGTCATTTTCGACCAGCTTTATAACCACTCATCAGAAGAATGTCCGCTTGCACAAATTGACCGCGATTACTGGTACTATCACGATCGCCATCATCCTGAAGACGAATATTATTGGGGGCCAGAGTTTAACTACGAATATTGGGACGAAAAGCGCAACACCTGTCCTGCAAAAGATTTTATGGGTGATGTTGTACGGTTCTGGATTCAGGAATACCATATTGATGGCATTCGTTACGACGCATTAAAACAATTAGATAACCTCGACTTCCTGCACTGGCTTATGCAAGAAGCCAAAAATGCAGGCGGAGCGAAGCCTTTCTACAATATTGGCGAGCACGTTCCAGAAAATGTTGATATCGTAAGTCCCAAAGGGCCGATCGATGCTTGCTGGCACGACAGTTTCTTCCACTTTTTGATACCGCATCTTTTTGGCGATAATTTCGATCTAGAAGAACTCAAGCGAGTGCTAGATCCCAAGCGCCAGGAATATCCAGAAGGCGTTACAAAGGTGGTAAATTACATCAGCAATCACGACCAAAAGCGCTTGTTGGTAAACTTAGGCGATCGCAACATTGTTGGGGAAGCGGCATTTAAGCGGGTTAAGTTGGGGGTTGCTGTGCTAATGACGGCAGCAGGAATACCCCTGATCTGGATGGGCGAAGAGTTTGGCGATTGCACTTCCCTGAGTCTAGACTATAGCAACCCGCTTAAATGGTCATTATTAAAGAATGACCCTAATAGCAATTTATTTGAGTATTTCAAGGGTGCGATCGCACTGCGTAAACAAAATCTAGCCCTCCAAACTGCAAACATCGACTTCTTCCATGAAAATCCAGAGAACAAAGTTTTTGCCTACCTTCGCTGGAATGACGAAGGATCGCGAGTTGTTGTTGTGGCAAACTTTTCAGATAAAGATCTAGCTGACTACCGAATTCCCAACTTTCCCGCCAACGGAACTTGGCACGAATGGACAGGTAACTATGACGTGAATGTGGAAAATAACGAATTAATGATTGATTTGCCTGAATACGAAGCCAAAGTTTTTGTCTGAGATTAATTCTACTAACAAAAGCTTGAAGAAACCTCACCCCCCTGCCCCCCTCTCCGCCTGCGGAGAGGGGGGAGTTTTGCTCCCCCAGAGGGGGGGAGTTTTGCTCCCCCAGAGGGGGGGAGTTTTGCTCCCCCAGAGGGGGGAGTTTTGCTCCCCCCTCCCCGTGGACGGGGAGGGGCTGGGGGTGGGGTTAATTTTCTGCGGTTCTAATCGTCAACACTTGCGGCGGCGTCGAATCGGGAGGATAAATAAAATCTAATTGTACATTTCGCCGATCGCCTGGTGGCATTCCCAATTGCACCAAAGGTTCCAACACCTCACCCATTGGTTGCCACAAATGCACGTAACGAGTCACCAGCTTGTTCTCGTCCTTGTAGCGCAACCGCACGCTGCCTCGGAACCACGGAAAATTAAAAGATGGATTTCGGAAAATTAATCCTCCTCGACTTAACCTGTCTTCTTTTAAAGGTGTTTCCAAAGTTAAAGAAACAGTTTGCGGTTGATTAGTGCTGTTGTAAAGAGGCAAGTTTATATTATATTCAACTGCATAATTTCCGTGGGATTCATAAGCTGTATCTGGATAGCGCACTAGCATTTTGGCGGTTTGGATTTGCTCGGTGCCTAACCGTCCACCCCGCAAAGTTGCGATCGCATAAGAAACAGCTTTACCCCGCTGCGGAATAGTAAAATCTTTAGCCCCTGGGCCTTCGACTAACAACGCCTCCCATTTAGAACCTTGCGCCACACCTGCAACGCGACTGTAAATCAATTGACCGCCAATTTGTTGTGGAGGAGAAGGCGTTTTATCTCGCGGACTAGCTAAATTACCTGTATCCAGAAGCGCTTGCCATTCGGCTAAAGTGGGCGCACGTTCAGTACCATCAGGATTTTGCTTGGCAAACATCGCCAAACTAGCTGCATAAACCTTACCGCTACTGCTTAATCGCATTAACGTAGACCGACCGTTTTGCGGCTTTTCAAAATTCCGTACCGGCATGGGAAGATTCATCAACATCGCACTTTGACCGGGGCGAATAATTAGCTTAGCGGGAAAATCAACTTGTCGTTTTCCTTGCAGTACATCATGCACGGCCCGATCGCCAGGGCCAGCATAAACAGTATTATCGGGATTTTCCACATAGTGCGGTAACTTAATATAAGGTGACTCTTGGGTCAAATTACTCGCCGCCTGCAATACATCCACCGTAACCAGTTGAGAACTTGGATTATGCAGAATTACTCCCAAATAGTACGTCTGCAAATCCTTGGGATTGATAGTTTGGTGGTGAACAAATAAGTCGAACCTTCCCTGAAAAGGAAAGTTCAGGTGCGCCGCCGCAACAGCTTTTCCTGTTGGTGGAAAAGTAGAAAGTAAAATTCCTTCCGTCTTCAACCATTCTGGACTATTGCTGTTAAACATCGGCACTTTGTCCAAGCTTCCAGGCAAAGGCTTTACTGGCTGGGCTTGCACGATAATTTGGGGCGTTGGCTTTGGTGCCGGTGTCTCTTGCGCTACGGCTAAAGTTTCCGGAGATGGTGCAGATTTTTGCCATAATAGCGAGCAGCCGCTCATACCCATAAGTGCGAGAACGAGGATGTAATGCTTAGGAGGACTGCTTGTTTTTTTAATCATGTTACTGGTATTAAGCCCATAATGGTCGCATGACCGCTAGTTATCAGATCTTTGTGGAAAAACACGGAGAGCAATCCGTGAGGCCAATCCAAAATCCAAAATCCAAAATCGACTGACTTTCTTGTCCCGGAGTCAATTTGAACCAATTACTTACGACTCCACCCCCTTGTGACTGCCGTCACGGTCATAGGGGATCTGGCCTCACCAAGCCGTGAGGTGCTTGTCATACTCTATCAAAGTCCTCAATCACCAGGTACTCTATAGAAAAGCATTACATTTAAAATCAAGAGTCCGGCCTAGAGCCATGCTAGAGCAGAGCTTTTAACCTCAAGTCACAACTAAGCACTCGCAAGTTATGAAAACTCCAACACTCAGCCATGTCTTATTTAATGCTCAACAGACAACAACAGTGACTAAATCAAACCATCCAGAGCAGAATCTTACCACTCATCAGGAAATAATTTGCCAGTTTTTTCTAGATATTGTTAAACAACAGTCACCAGACTTAGTTTTATCGGAATTTGAACGTTTATTTATTAATCCTGTGGGCTTGCTTCAGTCAGAACCACAAAAAGCTGTTAAAGAACTTCTTTTATCTAATAAGCAATCAGATTTTATAAATACCTTAAAACGTTCTATTTATATTCTTCTCAATAACTGGATTTTTAGCAGAAAATACAAGCCAGCACAAGATTTACTTGAACTTATTTCTAATTTGACCAACAGGCAGTCCACCCTATCTGTGAGCGTAAAAAATCTAAGGGGGTGGCTCAATAATTTTATTAATAGCGAAGACTACGAAGAACTCAAGTTATTTGTTTCCAGATACGATAATCGTGAAAAAGAACACTGGAAGAGCCGCTACACTTCTTATTTACTAGCTCCTCAGTATACCAATTCTAAAAACTTAATCGAGCAGAGGGAAGCTGCTAGAGGACTGGCAAAACAGTTGCAAGAGGAGTTCAAATTCGATTTGGCAATGTACACAGCTCATTCTCACTCTGCTTCATCCAAAAATAGAAAAACAGAGAACCCTACAGATCTTGGTGATGAAGCTTTGCGTTTAATCAAGAAAGTTGTAGGAAAACGCAGCGCCTTCAACTATGTAAGTTTAGGCAATATTTTTATTAAACAAACTCAACGACTTACTTACAGTGCGTTTAAGCAAAGCCTGCTAAAATATTTAATATTTTCTTTGGATAATCAAGGATTGGCAGAGGCTCTAAAGACAGGACTAACTAAAAAGCTAGAATTTCTTTATCAAACATCAAATGAAGAAGAGTTAAGTGATGCTCTGCTGCTAAAAACTTGTAATCGGGTGATTGAATACTTAACCACTGAAAAAGATGGGAAACCTTCGTCGCTTTTTGTTTCCTTAGCTTCTCAAGGAAATCCTCTAACTCTGTCAATTCTTCTCCTCAAGATTATTCTAATTTGTCCACCCAGCCGTACTTATTTAGAAGTCTGTATGGCTAAGTTGATTCAGAATTACGAATCTTATTCGCCAGAAGAATGTCATTGGGTGATTAATTTTTTGGAGATTTCTAAAATTATATTAACCATTTACACAGAAAATGTCCGATACAACTTGGTCAATATGGAAAATGTTAATCTAACTAATCAGTCTATTAATGATGGGGATTCTTATCGAGTTTTTTCTCAAACTAAATGGGGAATGTAAAAAGCATTTGAGGCTTTTCTGTATTTATAGCAGTCGCCTTGGCACTTAGTGCATTTTTGGTCATTGAACGGAGTCCAAATGCACTGACCAAGTGGGCATTTGGACTCCGCTCAATTACCAAACCGCCGTGGCAGTTGCTATACTATCCTATTCGAGCAAAGAAGCAGAGGAATAAAAATGTTATTTTTTTGAACAAAAGAGCCGCGAGATCCTCGACTTCTTAGAGAAGTTGGGGATTTCTGTACCTAACTCACCTAAAAAAAGCTGTATCCCCGTTATGAGGCTTGGCAATACATGGGATCTAGAGTTTTGAGATAGCCTCTAAGTCATTCCCAGCGGTTGCTTGAGACTTTTTTAGGTTTGAGGAGTTATGGGTATCAGAGCCAGTTTCGATCGTTGAAACGGTAGATTTCCCCATCCCTGCAAGTTCAGCTAGTTTAGCAACGCTCAGTTTTTTGATAGGTTGTATAATTTGGAACACAGATCTGACTTTGTTTCTTGTTCAATAGTAAACAGTAACCTTTGAGAGCGAGAACATGAAACTTTCTTATCAGACACTACAAGTTTATAAAACACCCGCCCTAATCGCTTCTATGCAATCCTTTTCCAAAAAAGCTGGTATTACTGTCTTCCTAATTGGTTGTGTCGTCATTACAGGCTGGATTTTCAATATTACAATCCTCAAAAGCATCTTGCCGGGACTGGTAAGTATGAAAGCAAACACAGCTATCTGCTTCATTTTAAGTGGAGCATCTGTGTGGCTGTGGCATCAAAAACAGGACAGTGGCAATAGGCGCAAGTACTTGCGTGGCGGGGCTTTGGCCTGCGCTAGCCTCGTAATTTTTATTAGTCTGCTCACATTAATTGAGTATAGTTTTCACTTAAACTTCGGCATCGACCAACTTTTTTTCAAGGAAGATATAAGCGCTGTTAGCACCGCAAATCCCGGTCGGATGGCACCCAATACTGCCCTGAATTTTTTATTGCTGGGCTCTGCGCTATTGCTATTAAGTATACCGCGCCCCAAATATCGCCCTGCTCAGTCATTTACTTTAGTAGCATTTTCGATCGCTCTACTGGGTTTCTTAGGATACATCTATGGTAATGCGTACTTTTATAAAGCTGGCCCTTCTTATACAGCGATCGCACTGCATACAGCCGTAGCATTCATTTTGCTGTGCTTCGGCATATTGTTTGCCGACCCGGACAAAGGATTGATGGCAACCGTGACTAGCGGTGACGCTGGCGGCATCATGGCTAGAAGTTTGTCCCCAGCTGCGATTGTTATTCCGCCAACGATCGGTTGGTTAATGTTATCAGGTTACCGCTCAAACGTCTACACTGCTGAAATGGCGATATCCTTGTTAGGAATATTGAATATTGTCGTTTTTGCAGTTTTGATTTTGTGGAATGCTAAAGATCTTGGGAGCATGGACGGTCAGCGTCATAGAGCGGAAAAAGCACTAAAAAAAGCAAATGAAGAGCTAGAAAATAGAGTTGAACAACGCACGATTCAGCTAAGGCAAACCAACGATCAATTACAAAATGAAATTGCCGATCGCATTTCTACCGAAAAGGCTTTACGGCAAAGTGAAGAGAGGGAAAGACAAAAAGCCGAACAACTTGAACTTGCTTTGCACAAGCTGCAACAAACCCAAGCACAGCTAATTCAAACTGAAAAAATATCCAGTTTAGGGCAGCTAGTCGCAGGTGTCGCTCATGAAATTAACAACCCGATAAATTTCATTTACGGAAATATAAACTACGCTCATCAATACACTCAAGAATTGATGGAACTTATAAGTCTTTACCAACATAACTATCCCAATCCTGTTCCAGAGATTGATGAAAAAGCAGAAGCCATTGAATTGGATTTCCTGATGGAAGATTTATCCAAACTGCTTTCTTCCATGAAGTTGGGCGCTGAACGCATCCGGGAAATTGTCCTTAGTTTACGGAACTTTTCCCGTTTGGATGAAGCAGAAATGAAGTCAGTGGACATTCACGAAGGAATTGATAGTACCTTACTAATTTTGCAGCACCGGCTCAAAGCCAAGCCCGATCGTCCCGCCATTGAGGTAATTAAAGAATATGGCGATCTGCCCTTGGTGGAGTGTTATGCTGGGCAGTTAAACCAAGTATTTATGAATTTGCTAGCTAATGCGATTGATGCCTTGGAAATGGGGTGCCAAGAAGCGCCTAAACCTCAGATTAGGATTCACACTGAAAAAATCAACTCCACTCACATAGCGATTAGAATTTCGGATAATGGCTCTGGCATCACAGAAGAGGTACACCAAAAATTATTCGATCCTTTCTTTACTACGAAGCCAATCGGTAAGGGTACTGGTTTGGGTTTGTCGATTAGCTATCAAATTGTTGTCGAAAAACATGGCGGGCAGATGAAGTGTATTTCAGTAGCCGGTAAGGGGGCGGAGTTTGTAATTGAGTTATATACAAGCTTCCCGAACAAAATTACCAGCGACAACATTAAACTACCCAGATCTTAGGTGGTCAGCCTGCCTTGATAAAGCATCGTCACAAAAAGCTCCTGCGACTATAAAGTCGTCAGTCAGGATATAATTAAAACAATCTAGGAGTTGTTTGCTATATGTCAGATTCTCTAGGCAGCTTGAAATATCTACCTTGGCTATCCCTATTCCAAGTTTCAGCCCTCACCACGCTTATTGTTGCTATCCTAGAATTCTTACTCAATTTAGGACTGAGATACTCTTCTCTAATCCGTGCCACGCTATCTATTCTATATGCACCCCCTTTAGGTGTATTGATGATTTTTATCGTAGCAGCTAGCGTAGGGGTTATGGCGGTTTACTTACTTGAGCGGTTCTATCCACAAGTGAGAATCAACGGTAATGTCTTGTGGGCGCTAGTTCCTTGTTTAGCTTTAGTTTTAAGTTTGAAGTTACTGGTTCCTTTACCAGTTGTTCTGGTAAATTTGCAAGGCACTCAGTTGATGGGTCTTCCTATTGGTATCTTTTGGCAAGGTCAGCGATATTGGCGATAAATCAAAAATTGGTCATTGGTGATTAGTCATTGGTTGATTAAATCTATTCAGGGTATAGTTAATTTTTATCCATACTAAATCCCCCTTTTGTGGGGATGTTTGGATTATTAAAGTTGTTAATATAACCAAAACAACTGAGGAAACATAAATGTTTGTGACAGAGGCTCGCTGGAAACACGATCGCATCATCAGCAACGGGATAAAGCTGCACTACGTAACTCAGGGAGATGGCCCCCTGATGCTAATGCTGCACGGATTTCCTGAGTTTTGGTACTCGTGGCGGCATCAGATACCGGAGTTTGCTAAGGATTTTAAGGTTGTCGCCCTTGATTTGCGTGGCTACAACGACAGCGATAAGCCGCCAGATCGATCGGCTTATGTGATGGATGAATTCATCAAAGATGTTGAGGGGGTAATTAAAGGACTCGGTTACGAAAAATGCGTCCTTGTCGGTCATGACTGGGGCGGTGCGATCGCCTGGAATTTCGCCTACGCCCATCCCGAAATGGTAGAACGATTGATTGTGATGAACCTACCTCACCCAGCCAAATTTGCCGAGGGTTTACGCACTCTACAACAGTTGCGACGCAGTTATTATATATTCTTGTTTCAGCTTCCTATGCTACCGGAATTGTTCTTAGCGCGATCGCATTACCGAGCAATTGGAACTGTTTTTACTGGTATGGCTGTTGATAAAAACGCCTTTACGCAGGCGGATATTGAAGCTTACAAGCAGGCTGCCGCAAAACCGGGTGCTATTACCGCAGCGCTGAACTATTACCGCAATATTTTCCACCAGAAACTACTAAATCGAGATTGGAGCGTTCTGGAAGTTCCCACACTGATGATTTGGGGAGAAAACGATACAGCTCTTGGCAAGGAACTCACTTACGGCACAGAAGCGTATGTGAAAGACTTTCGGATCGAGTACATCCCCAATTGCAGTCACTGGGTGCAGCAGGAACGGCCACATTTGGTGAACCAGTATATGCGAGAGTTCCTCGCCTAGTATACATTCTGATTCTATTTTGGCGATATTATCTGCAAGGGGGAGAGGCTTTCGCCGTAGGTTTTAGCTTTACGCAAGGGTTCGCGCTACTATAGAGGCAATGCAAAGAGCGATCGCATCGCTAAGCTAAGTGTCCCCATGAAAACTTTATCCCGAATCCTAGCAATTATAGTATTTTTCAGCTTAATTTTTTTAGGATTTAAATTACGCAGTCATCCTTGCGAGCTACAAGCAACAAGTGGTGAAGCCATTAGCGTGCAATCAAAGAAGCGTATTTATAATAAATTTTTTAGCGTTCGAGCTTGTTCGCCTCAAAAAATAGTTTTAGCAGTTCCCGATAATCTCAAAACCGAAACCGGAGAACCCATCACCTTAAAAGGAAATCAGGAAGCTCCAAAGATTACCACAATAGTTACAATTTCCAATAAAAGTAACAGATTTTTTATCGGACGTATAGATCGGATAGCAGGGCAGTGGTTCTATACGAAATACGATTCCTGTTTGGCTTGGAAATGGAGCATTGAAAACGAAAAACAAGTACTAAATTTAAGTATGGAAAAAAACTTAGATATTTATTCAAGCGAAGTAAAAAATATTGTTTTTTTTGTTTCAATCCCATTTGAAGTAGTGGAAAAAAATCCTAAAATATTGATTAAGCCTTATACCTGGAATCGGGTAGGAGGATTTTATAAATGGACTTTCTCAGATTATCCAGAATTAATTCAAGTTTTGCGGTCAGTTGAAGAGGACAGTCCTAATGGAAGTGAAGTTTTTTACCCAGGTAAAGAAGTTTCTCCTAGCGTTGCTAATGAACTTAATGATATAGACAAGAGGGGAGGAGTACACTACAATAGAGAGCTTGAACCGAATATAGTTCAACTAGACGCCCAAGGATACCAAGCTAGCCCACAATCTGGTTACTGCTCCGTTCCTCAAGATCTAGTCGATCCGATCGCTCCCAATAAGTGTAATACCAATCCTGACAACTAGAGGTGGGTTCAACGACGAAGCTTCACCCATAGATTGTCTAGCTAAACGCACTTCCACCAGGAGCATCCCAATAAGTGTAGGGGCTAAGCATTCGGGCAAAGATCTTTCGGTTCAATCAACAAATTATTGCCCGAATGCTTAGCCCCTACAGATATCTTTGTTGTCAAGCTGTAACCATTGATATTTTATTTATGAGTAAAGAGAGCCAACCTATTTCTAGGATACCAAGGCTTGAAAAGAAATACCACGATGAAACTAGATTGTGGTTAATCTTACTTTCTTTAGTATTTGTGGTGCTAGTATTCTTCGGTTTCGCCCAGTTTGCTATTCTGGATAACTTCTTTAAAACTACATTCAATATCCCAGATAGAGCTAAAGTATTTGGAATTCCTACTAACAATTTACTCGGTTTTATTGCGACAGCAACTCTACCCATAACAGTTTTGATAGATGAGTCAAATATTCTGAACGAGAAGTTAAAATTATTTTTACCTTTCATAGGTAAAAAGTTTTCCCCCATCTGGATAGTATTTATAGCAGATCTCCTACTGACCTCATTAGCTTTTTTGGAAAGTAACCAGTCAAGAGATTTTAACCTGTTGTTGAATTTAGCTACCTCTTTTACAATAGGAGCTTCTTTTTCAACATTTATCCTTTATTTAACCAAAGGTATGACTGCTGTTGGAAAGTTGGCTAGTTCTGCATGGCGAAATTTGCAAATAGTAAGTGTTTATGGTATAGACCCCGTTCCCTATGGGGATGACGAAAAAGTAAGACTTAGTACGGAAGCTGAAATTGCCAGAGAGGATGCTATAAATATCCGGCAGAAATTTGAATACAATCAGTTAAAATACGAACAGGAAATTCAGACGTTAAAAGATAAGATATCTGCTTACGAAAATCATTTAGGATCTTTAGGACAGCTTAAGGAAAATTTTAAGCAGATTAAGGAGATGTTTCAAGAAATAACTCCTAGAAGTCAAGTTTTTTTTGAAAGATTTACCGCGATAGAAGAATCAATTAGTAATTTTATCGTGCCCAAGTTTGAAAGCAGGGAAGGTATAAATAGGGATATTAATGCAATTCCCTATAAGACATTTATAGCTCCCGATCTATCCGAGTCTGTAAGATTAGACACAACGGATGGTAATTTGCCTGTGGTGCAGGATAATATCAGCCAGCCAATAACAAGTTCAGAATATGCGGAATTATGGCAAAATTTTACATTACCATCAGAAATTTCTCCTCTAGTTATCAACATTTTAAAATCTATGGAACGGCAAAATTTTCCTCTGCCGCAGATCGGAAAATATACACCCAAAAATAACTTGGCAAGTTGCACAATCTTACAGTTTGAACATTACAACATTATTGCTTATTGTAGAGATGAAAATTATATGAGGGGTGAGAAATGGGATAGTTCTGATGAACTTAAATTTAAATGTAAGTTGATCCAACAAACGATGAAAGGATTTGTTACTTTGCACTTTACGGAACAGGAGTTAATAACTGATACCTCAAGTATCTTGGAGCAAATTAAAAGTGCTATTGCTATGAGAAAATCTATGAATTTCGATGAAACATGATGCTTGACAGCGATCGGGCCTTCGATTTGGGATTTTGGACTTGGGATTTTAAAACAAGACATTTATTGTCGCAATACGAACCATTTTTTACCGCAGATGAATGCAGATGAACGCAGATGAACGCAGATGAATTATATGAAGTATATTAATTTTTACAAGAGGTCTTCAGAAACCCGGTTGACGAAAAGCGTAGACATCTTTAATCATCTGTACCCAACCATCAGAAAGCGATTCCAGGATGCGATCGCCTTTTTCCTTCGTCGCCACAGTCGCATCGCCTACCACACCGCTTTGGCTCAAATCTCGCGTTACCCAGCCAAATTGCAACCTACCGTCCATAGTCAGAAGATTATCCTTTGGCAAATCGGGATACTCCGCCACAGCTGCATCCATCTTCACCTGGTCTGGCAAAATCGACAGCATCAAACTGGTTTCCGCATCACCCGCATGAATACCCAGCTGTGACTCCTTTGGCGTGAGTAACTCCTTGGTAATATGCGGCACCCGCCACGTAAACAACGGGAAAACCATCAAATCCTCATACTTTACACGAAGATCCCGCGCAGCAATTTCCATCACCTGGGGCTGACCGCCGTGGGAATTCATCAAGATTAATTTCCGAAAACCAGCCCGGTAAAGACTTTCCGCAATTTCGGTAATGGTTGACAACAGAGTTTGAGCGCTGAGGGTAATTGTACCGGGGAAATGCCAGTGTTCGTTCGATTTGCCGTAGTACAGCGACGGTAGGGCGTAGGCGGGGATATCGGGTTCCAGTTTTGACAAGGCTTTACCCAGTACTCCTTCGCCGATCGCCGCATCCACAATCAGGGGTAGATGGGGGCCATGTTGTTCGATCGCACCCACAGGTAAAATTAACACTACATTTGGCTTATCCGGCATAGCTTGGATATCTCTCCAGCTCAGATAAGGGAAAAAGCGCGTCGGCGGCATAAAGCTGTGCATCATATTTTTAAAGTCCTATATGACCAAAATATTGAGCTTATCGTAAATCAACCCATAACTAACCAGTGTTTTTCCAGTATAAAATGCACAAAAAGCTTATACAGCGGTTTTCAGTTGCATGAAGTACACCCCAGAAACCCGGTTTCTTCAAGAAACCGGGTTTCTCTGTACCTCACTCACTTGAAAAGGGCTGTAAGTATATTAAACTTTCTGTGATTTTACTGGTATAAATATTGTATAGACTTTGAGAAACTTATCATACACTTGACCAGAAAAAGTACTATATTACGAATAATAAAGGAGCTACCATTCTTAATGTAGTTAAATTTGCCCCCGCCTACATAATAAGCTAGTGAATATGTCTACATTTTCCAAGCTGGCGCAGAACATAGCATTGCTGAGTCAGAAACGAGCAACCGGCGAATGGCTTCTCCATAGCAGCGATACGTTATGGAAGCTATACTTCTACCAGGGTGGCCTCCTCTATGCCACGGGAGGTTTCCACCGCTGCCGACGCTGGCAAAGAGCGTTAAAGCAACATTGCCCTGACTTCGTACCAGAAGGAGCTTCTCTTGATGATGAACCCTGGGAGTCCCAGCGGCTAAACCTTGGCGTCACTCAAAAGCAGCTAAGCATCACTCAAGCCAAAGCAGTCATTCGCACCACGGGACAGGAAGTTTTATTTTTTCTAGCTTGCCATCCAGTTACTAGCAGCCGTTGGTCTCCTTCCAAACAATCTCACAGTGAAATCTTTTTATCCTTGCCTTTGTCCTCAGCAGATATCGAGCAAATTCTCAAAAAAGTTGAACAACTGTGGCAACAATGGCAAAATGCGGGTTTAGCCAACATTTTCCCCGAACAGGCACCCGTTTGGAAACAGCCTCCTCAGGAGAAAAATTGGAGTCTAGAAAAATTACTCAACGGTGACAACACCCTTTGGGATATTGCTTACCAGCTGAAGCGTCCCGTGACAACAGTGACTCTCTCCTTGCTTCCCTTGATTCGCCGAGATGCTGTAGAACTAAAAGAAGTCCCGGATTTATCCTTGCCCCTTTCAAAGAAATCAGCTGCTACCTCAAAAGCTTCTTCAAATGTAAAGAAGTTGCAACCCGCGTCAGTAAAGCAGCCTTTGATTGCCTGTATTGATGATAGCCCTGTTATTGGTCAAACCTTAGAAAAAATCCTCATCCCAGCTGGATACCGACTGCTGAAAATAACCGAACCTTTACGGCAAATGTCCGAGATTGTCAAGCACAAACCCGACTTAATTTTTCTCGACTTGCTGATGCCCGATGCTAGCGGTCATAGTATTTGTACCTTTTTGCGGAAAACACCTATGTTTCAAAACACTCCAATTATTATACTCACCAGTCGGGATAGCATTGTCAATCGCGGTCAGGCCAAATTGACAGGAGCTTCGGATTTTTTAAGTAAACCTCCAGAGCGTGAAAAAGTGCTACAAATAATTCACAAATACCTGTCTATAAGCAAAAACTCATAATAGATTGGTTTCAGTTTTATCGGCGAATTCGATTTTGGGTTTGATTCCGATAATAATGCCAGATTTTAAACAAGTAAGAGAAATATATGGCAACAATTTTGGTTGTGGAAGATAGCATGACGGAAGCGCAATTCATTTCTAATTCTCTGCGTGAAGAAGGATTAACTACTATTACCGTCAACACGGCTGAAGCGGCAAAAGTAATAGTTTCTCAAAAAAAGATTGATGCTATTTTACTAGACATTGTTTTACCCGGAGAAAGTGGTTTTGGATTTTGTAGAAAGCTTAAGAGTGAAGAAAAGACTTGCCATATACCGATAATCATTTGTTCTAGCAAAAGTGGAAAAATAGATCGAACTTGGGGCTTCAAGCAGGGAGCTTCTGCTTATTTGACAAAACCCTTGAACCGAGAAGAACTCCTGCAAACAGTGAAACGCTTGATAGAAAATTAAAAAACATCGTGCAGTTCCTCACTTTTTCCCTCACACCTGAAAATCAAGCTATGCTGCCCACAGAGCGGCTGGCTGAAGTGTTAAATTTAGATCCGAGTCATATTATTCCCATCGCTGATATGCCACCTGCTGTTATGGGCGTCTGTAACTGGCGAGGGCAGGTTTTATGGCTTGTCGATCTAGCTTACCTATTAGGGCTCGGTGCCCTATTTGCCGAGGATTTGTATCATCAAAAACATCCCGTCCTGGTGGTTCGTAGCAAAAGTAAGGTTTTGGGTCTAGCAGTTAATAAAGTGGGACATCTGATAGGATGTGACGAATCTCAAATCCAGCCACCTCCAACGATCGCACTGCCGCAGATGCAGGTGCTAAGCTTGTGCCTCAAAGGTCAGATAATGAATTCTGATGGCAAAAAGTTGCTGGTTTTAGATGCAGATGTCATTGTGGATGTGTTAGGAAAACATAATTAGGGGCTAGGGCAGAGGGGCAGAGGGGCAGAGGGGCAGAGGGGCAGAGGGGCAGAGGGGCAGAGGGGCAGAGGGGCAGAGGGGCA
>NZ_JAIQZM010000053.1 GCF_023333595.1 Argonema galeatum A003/A1 | reverse complement strand
GGGCAGAGGGGCAGAGGGGCAGAGGGGCAGAGGGGCAGAGGAGCAGAGGAGCAGAGGAGCAGAGGGGCAGAGGGGCAGGAAACAGGGAATTTCAGATTTAAAATCTTCAATTCAAAAGTAAAATCTAAAATCTGAAATTCCCTGTTCCCCTAGCGGGTAGAATACATCGTGCAGTCATATGCAGTTAAGTACACGGTGGAGTAGCGGGCTAGAGCTTTAGTTATTATGGATTATCGAGAAGCAGGTGTTGATGTTGAAGCGGGTCGTGCTTTTGTGGAGCAAATCCGCAGCTTGGTGCATCGCACCCATAGACCTGAAGTGATCGGCGGACTGGGTGGCTTCAGCGGTTACTTCCAGTTGCCGGGGGGGTTTAAGGAACCTGTTTTGGTTTCAGGTACAGATGGCGTTGGCACGAAGCTAAAACTGGCTCATGACCTCAACCGTCATAATACAGTTGGGATTGATTTAGTGGCGATGTGTGTGAACGATGTTTTGACATCGGGCGCGGAACCTCTGTTTTTTCTGGACTATTTAGCTACTGGGGAACTCAATCAAGCGGAATTGACTCAGGTGGTTGCCGGTATTTCTGAGGGATGTCAGCTGGCTGGCTGTACGCTGTTGGGAGGCGAGACGGCTGAAATGCCTGGATTTTATCCAGCGGGTGTGTACGATCTAGCTGGGTTTTGTGTAGGCATTGTAGAAAGGAGTCAGCTGCTCGATCGTTCTCAGGTGCAAGTTGGGGATATTGCGATCGGACTAGCTTCTTCTGGTGTCCACAGTAACGGTTTTAGTTTGATTCGCAAAATTGTCGATCGCTATAAATTAAGCTGGACCGATCGTCCTGAATTGTTGGGGGGCCAAAGCTTAGGAGAAGTTTTGCTGACGCCTACTCAAATTTACGTTAAGCCGGTTCTCGCCGCACTCACCGCCGGTCTTCAAATTCATGGTATGGCTCATATAACTGGTGGGGGATTGCCAGAAAATTTACCCCGCTGTCTGGGTGAAGGTCAATCTATCCAGATTGACACTAGCACTTGGCCGCTTCCACCTATTTTTGACTGGATAGCTGCCGCTGGTGAGGTTAGTCCAAATGCCATGTTTAACACTTTCAACATGGGAATTGGATATATGTTGTTGGTGCCACCAGACCAAGCTAGTCAAGCTATCAAATGGTTTGAGTCCCATAATCTGCCCGCTTTTGCGATCGGTCATGCGATCCCAAAAGCGGGTGGCGTCGTCGGCCTACCAGATTAATGATGCTGTTGGCACGATCGCCCCTCTGAAGGTGGTATTGTTGAGCGTCCTTTCGGTACATTTAACTCTGATTTGCTGGCGATCGCGCTGGTGGTAGTAGAGGCGCGACGGATTTTTCTTTATCTAGCTGCAATCCCCTCCAAAATCATCCTCACATCAGCCGGATTTCTTGATATAGCCCGTTGCCAATAACCAAATCCAGCCTGCTGATTAACAGCTTTAATCCACTGATCCAAAAATCCCCATTTAGCTACATCTTGGCGTGTCTGCTGTCCTTTGGTTTCTAATATCAAGAAATCTCCGTTTTTGAGCCGAACTACAAAGTCAGGGCGATATTTGCGAACAACACCATCAAAAATATAGAGAATCTCAAATCCAAGATGGTCATTTTTTACCCAAGCATCAACATTTTCATTTCGATCTAATTCAAAAGCTTCGCTGGCTTCCCATGTACTATCAAAAGTGCTACAATTAATGTGGGATTTTTGGGTGTATTCACAGGGTTTGCCAGTGTACCAAGGACGCATATCGCCTGTAGAACGGATGGGATGTTCGGAATCAAATACAGGCTCAAGTTTTTCCGTATTTTCTAAGTAAATCGCCTGCCAAATATGCTGCACTATCTTTCTCAAATTGAGAGTAATCAGAATCCGTCGCCTAATTTGATCTAAACTAAATAATGGCGGTGTAATTTGAATTAAATCTGAATCGATCACTTCTTCAACTAATCGAATTAATTTAGCTAGTAAATATTCTCTATTACCTTTCCAACCAGGTTTCATCTCCTCAAAAATATCCCTAGCAACCTCAAAGGCAATTTTTTGCATCCTAAATTTCCGACCTAAATCTTCTAAGTCAATTGCCTTAATTTTAGTAACATCTGCTTTGCCATCCACAATCGGTGCTAATTCTGCCAGCGTGCTATTATCAAAGGCATCTAATTCTAAACTATCAACTTGAGTCATATTCAGCTTGAGTTCTGGCTGATAAATGTAATCAATGCGGACAATATTGGGAAACCTAATTTCAAACTGCTGCTTGTCTGGATCTGGTTTAATTTCAGTTTTAGGTGGCGGCGGTGGGGGCGGTGTTCCTTCATCGGATTCGTGGGGAAGAAAGGTAAAGGGAACACCAAAAATATTGACATATTCTGCTTCTAATAAGTTTGTTTCTGGGTTAATGTCGTAAGCAGTTCTCCGTAAACCTCGCCCTACCACTTGTTCGCAGAGAAGTTGGCTAGAAAATGCTCTAATCCCCATAATGTGAGTAACTGTTTTGGCATCCCATCCTTCAGAAAGCATCCCCACTGAGATTACATTTTGAATCTGTTCTCCTGGTTTTCCAATTTGACCAACTGTATCAACCGTTTTTCTTAAATATTCTGCCTGTTCTTTCTTGGAAAGTTTGCGGATAGGTTCATCATCAGAGGTATCATCTTCGCTATCGTCTGATATTTTGTCTTGTATTTCGCTACTTTCTTCTTGGGATTCTGCCATTTTCATCACGTTGGAGTCAATGTGGAGAGTACGTTCTGAAATGCAAAGTTCTTCGATCTGAATTTTGTTACGATCGAAGGCGTATTTAATTCTAGCCGCAGTTTCGGTACGGTTGGCAATAGAAATCATTACGGGGGGAACTTTATTGCCAGATTCTTGCCAATCTTTGGCAGTTTCTAGCCAATCTTTTCCGAGTAAATAGTAGGCATTATTAAGCAAATCGGGGAGAGATTCGTTGGGTTTAGCTTTCCGATTCACATCATCGTTTACTTCTGAATCTCGATAGAGATGGTAGAGACGAGATTTGTAATCTTTTGTGAGTTTGCCATCGTCACGAATTACGACGCGAGGCGTTTTTACTAAACCTGATTCGATCGCATCATTTAAGCCAAAATCACTGACAATCCAGCTAAATAAAGCTTCTTCTGAGCTTTTTTTGCCAGAAGGGGCAAAGGGTGTGGCGGAGAAATCAAAACAGGTTAAAATTTTTCTAGCTTGGTGGATTCTATCGAGTCCACCAACCCATTTTGTCGCCTCGTCTAATTCTTCTTTACTAACACCTTTAACTTTTGATTCAGCAGAAATACGCCATGCGTGATGGGCTTCATCATTAATGACAACAATATTGCGAGAATTTGCCATTTCTCCTAACACTTCGCGCGCGTAAGCTTCATTACTTTTAGCACCGCGTTTATCAACGCCTTTCCTTTTGGCAATTTGCTCATCATTGTCCCAATTCAGGGCGTGCCAATTGCAGATTATAACTTTACCCTGACGGAGTTTGTCGAACAAACCAAGAGGAACAACATTGAAAACTTCGTAGTAGTTATTTTCCGCAGATGGAAGTAGAACTTGCAGGCGACTCTTAACTGTTAGTCCCGGCGCAACAATAAAAATAGCTTTAGAAAAACGGGTATCTTGGGGATAAGTAATTTTATTTAATATTTGCCATGCAATCAGCATTGCCATCACGATAGTTTTACCGGAACCTGTCGCCATTTTCGAGCAAAGACGTTTGAAGTTTCCACCATCTGAAGGAATATCAATGCCAACTTTTTCGGACAGTGGAGATTCAGTTATCCAGATTAAGGTTTCTATGGCTTCTAACTGACAGAAAAAGAAAGGATTATTGCGTTCTTCTCGGTTGTTCCAGTGTTCTAGCAGACGCTTGGTAACGCCTGTAACTCCGGGGTATCCTTGACTACTCCAAGCTTTGACGCGGGGACGGATTTGGTTAACTAAAGGTATTTCAACGAATTTACCGGGATCGTCGAAGGTTTTGGAGTTTTCTGAAGCAATGATATAGCCTGCGGGTCTTCTCCCATCTGTTAGGTTGAATAGGCGAGAAGTGCGATCGTAATGCCAATATTGTTTGGGTTCTTCGTAGGGAGAATTGATGATAAGTTGGTCGATGGTTTTTGATGACATATTCTCCTCTTTTGATTTGCTTAACGCTTTCCCAATTAGCCATAGATTTATTTAGCCGCCATTAAAAATTTGCTGTGCGGTCAAATTCAACTCGCGAAATACCGCTGACTCAATTCTCTCATCTCCCCGAAATAGCTTAATCTGATACTCACCATCTACCAACAGACAAACCGACAAAGTAGGCTGTTTCGGAGAACCAATATAACGAATACCGCCTAAACCTAAATAATCGACAATCCAATATTCAGGAATGCCGAAAGCTTCATAGTCGATCATCTTATGTGCATAATCATCGCGCCAATTTGTGCTAACAACTTCAATCGCGAGAGGAATGGATGAGCCTTGAGTAATTGTTGAGGATTTGGCCCATAAAGGCTCTAGCGCTAAAGAATCACGGTTAACTGCTAAAACATCGGGCAAATAACCCGTTTCTTGTTCGGGAGATTTAACGAGGGCATTCTTGGGGAATCGATAGGGAAGTTGCAGCCGCCGAGTTTCTAGGATTAGTTCTGTCTGCAAAAATTCAACAACTTCTTCATGTTTTCCTGTCGTCTGCATCTCAACAATAACTCCGTTATGTAGTTCATAGCGTCCGTTTTCTGGCTTCCATTCCAGAAAGTCATCGAAAGTCATTAACTTAGATATCGCTTGAATCATGGAAAAAACCTCTATTTTAAGTTAATTTAAAATTAAAAAATCAAATTTATAACTGATCAGCAAAAATTAAATCTATCATCTGATTTTTATTCTTCCGATAAACGAGAAAATCGCTATCTAATGTTAATACACAACTACCGGAAATTAACTCACTCATTCTGACTAAACAAGCATCTGCTAAAGACATCGGTACATTCTGATACCGTTTCATCAATTCTCTAATCGCTTCGCTGTCATCATTCAGTTGAAAAGGAATTGAAATGATTTTTTGACTGATTAAATTCATCACTGCCTCCTCACCTTCATAGACATCTTGCAGTAGAAAACAAGCCTCAGTTATTACCGCTTCACAAGTTAATAAAGGCGGTTCAATCTTTTTCCATTGTTCATTTGTCCAGGGATGTAGTTTTTCTCTTTTATTAATAAATGTCACTAACACCCCTGTATCTAGTAATACGTTTCTTTTCATTTTTTACCCCTGCCTTTTAAATATTCTTTATTTGTCCCTAAATCACCGGGGCCAAAATCTACACATCCCGCCCACTGTTTCGCTGCTTCATAAGCGGAAATTGGTTGTTTTTCCTCTACCTGTTCCTCCTGCTTTTGCGCTTTATATCGCATAAATTCAATAAATTCTAAAACGGCATCCTGTTGTTGTACTGTTAGAGTTTCGATGTTCTCTAAAATCGCATTTTTTTTGTTGATAGCCAGAGTCATAGTTAAATCCTCTTGAAATTAAAACCTTTAACCTATTATAGCACACATCCAGAAACCGAGTTTCTTAGGTTAACCGAATAATCTTCAAGCTTTCAATTCCTCTATCATCCACAATTTTGACAGCAACGCGCTGATACTCTCCCATTTCAAAAGGCAAGGAAACAGTACCCTGATAAGACTCTATTAAATCCTCGTCAATTTCGGCTTTAAGATTGCGGGCTAGACGTGACCAAGCATCTTTTTCCCCTGCCATTGGGAAGAAAACCTGACGGGGGAAGACGCTTCTGCCATCATAATCAATATCTAACATCCATACGGCAATTTTTTCGACGCTGCCCGATTCAATATTTCCGGTTTTGGTATTATAATAATCGAAGCCAAAAACTTCGACTTCCCACTTACCTTGATTTTCCCCTTTATCGATGCGGCGCAATGCAACATCGGGTTGACCCATCAGCCAGAAACTATCGTTACTAGCGCGTTTTTTCTTGAGGTCTTCTGTTAGTAAATCGGCGTTCATTTGTGCTTTCAGAAGTGTGACACCGGGCCAGTTGGTTTCGTCGATGTCTTTGGATGCTTCGGGGTCAAATTGAAAGGCGGCAAAGATGATTAATTTGGGTTTGGGGACTAAAGTTTGGGCTTCTTCAATGGCTTGGGCAACTTGGCGTTGTTCTAGGGGTGCGTGTTCTTGCCCGAAGGAAATCACGACTCGCGTGGGTTTATCATAGGTACCACTAGCTTCTTTTACGGTATTAGCGCCGAGGTCATTAGGTTTGGTTTCGGCATCGGCATGAAGCCAACGAGTGCCTGGTAAAGGTTCGACTCGCGAGAATAAAATGTATTGTCCGTTTTTACCGCGAATCCCTGTTTTTAGCATTTCATCGCGCCATTCTGATTGTCGCAATGTTTCGCCGGAACGGGTGATTGAATTATCAGCAACGGGGGGATTGATAATGTCATCAATGGGTTTTACTGTGGGGGCGGGGACGGCTTCTACGGTGAAGGGGCCGGTGACTCTGGCTTTGGATTTGTCGAGTAAAGGTTGGTCGTAGAGGGTTTCTTGGTCGGCGTATTTATTAATAGCTTGTTCTATTTCTATCCGATTCATGCCTTCCCGAATTTCGGGGTTATTGGCAATAGATTTGAGGGTGATGTGAGGGACTGTTTTATATTTGAAACCACTGCCTACGCCTTCCTCTGGTTTTGCCAGTTGGTAATAGTCAAAGGTGGCGGTCATTAAGCGTTGTTTGGCTAGGGTTATTGCTACCCGCGAGGTATCGCAGGTTATCCATCTGCGTCCCCATTGTTCGGCAACATAGGCAGTTGTGCCGCTACCGCAGGTGATGTCGAGGACTAAATCTCCTGGGTCTGTGGTCATTAATAGGCAGCGTTGAATAACTTTTGTTGCTGTTTGAACTACATAAACTTTAGGATCGGAACGACTTTGAATACTAGCTTGCTCAACCCATACATTACCTATTGCAAATGCAGGAAAATCATCGATAAAACGAACGTATCCAATTGATTTTCCTTCTTTTTCAATTCTTTGACTAATTATCAGCTTTCTCATTCCTTCTTCATTGGTTTTCCAGTATCCATTTTTTGGCTGAATTATTTCACCTTCAAAATAAACAGAAAATAAACTATTTTGCCCTCCACTTTGAGAAGTCAATCCACCAATCCTGTAGAATTTATAATTATTAGGTATTTTACCGTTATGTTTTTGAATAACTTCTTTTACGGATGACTTAGATCCATCTGGCAATAAAACCTTTGTATATTTTGAACTTCCTTCACCACCTAACTCTTTGGACAAAAACAATTGTCTATATTTAACTTGTTTTTTATCCTTGGCATACCAAACAATAAAATCACATACAGTCGATATTAAAGAGCTTGTTTGGCTAGTAGTCGTTACAAAAGTAATCAATGAAATAAAATTATCACTTCCAAAAATTTCATCCATCAATTCCCTAACATGATGCAAATTATCATCCGAAATCTGCACAAAAATACTACCACTTTCCGATAATAACTCCCTCGCCAATAACAATCTATCTCTTAAATAAGTCAAATAAGAATGAATCCCTAACTCCCAAGTATCCCGAAACGCCTTAATCATTTCCGGTTCTTGAGTCAAATCCTCATCTTTCCCATCCTTCACATCCCGCTTATTCACAAACGGCTGAAAATTTGAACCATATTTAATCCCATAAGGAGGATCGAAATACATCATCTGTACTTGTCCCGCCATTCCCTCTTTTTCTAACAGGGAATTCATCACTAACAGCGAGTCTCCAGCAACCAAACGGTTACTCCAATTATGCGGATGCTTGTAAAATTCGATCGCCTGTCGAATAGGCGGATTTTCTTCTGGTATCTCAAACAGAGATAACTGCACACCTTCACTTTGATTTTCCTTGCGAACTGCTTCTATAATAGTGCGAGGATCGATGCGTTCGTGAACGTGCAGCGAAACAGTTGGTACTGCAAAATTAGTATGTTCTGCCTTACCCGCCCAAACTAACTGCGGATCGAGGTGCGGATCGTAGCTATAATTTTTGCGATCGCCATCGGGATCGGTTTCTGGCGTAACCAGTCCGATCGGTGGGTTATTGACTCGTTGCTGGTTTTCGTGCTTGTACTGCTCGATCGGTTTTTGGTCAGGTTTCTTTTGTCTCGCCATCCAACTTTCCCTAGCTTCAAAACCTTGAGTTTACAATTTATTTGACGCTTTTGCCGAAGTTGTTGAGGATTTTTTGCGATCGCACTTTACCCCTTCACCCTCTCACCCTCTCACGCGATCGCCCATAAATCACATCTAACCACACCGGCACAACAAACTTCCCCTCAGCCCAAGCTGGTACTACCTTCTCAACATCGAACTCTATCAGTTTACCCGCGCCTTCCTGCGACTCTTTGACAAAAATTAACCGCTTTGGCTCTCGATCGCTCAAAACCCCCGGATACTGTTCCTTAAGCGTCTTCAGCACTTCCCGCGCCACCTCAAACGTAAAACCGCCCACCCCGAAGCTGCTATCCCTTGCGGATAGGAATGTAGGTGCGCCCCCAGCAATACGGGTGCGGGTTTACCGCAGTGGTGGCCACTGAATCACCTCCGACCAAGGGGGAACCCACCTTATTTTTTTCGTGAACCTAAGCGGGAGTGAAATCCCCAAGAGGTTGACGAATCTTCTGATGTACAGTACATAAAGGCGGTACCCAGATTTGAACTGGGGGATAAAGGTTTTGCAGACCTCTGCCTTACCACTTGGCTATACCGCCGTAACTCAGGAATACCAATATAACAAATTTCCCTCTCCTTGAAAAGCTAGATCCAAACAAATCCCACAATGTAAACAAATGTAACAATAATGCAGTCAAAGCGTTTTAATGTCTTGACAGCGGGCTATCTAATCGATAAGGTGATATACATACCCGGGTAGAACGACTGATGAGTCATATGCAAGATAAACAAAAGGTTACGTTGTATCTTTCACCAGAGCTGCATCGTCAACTCAAGATTCGAGCCGCAATTGACTCAGAGCCGATGTCATCGATTGCCGAACGAGCCATTATCTTCTACCTAACTCACCCAGAAGTGATAGACGAGATAGAGGCATCCTACGGGCAAACGCATCGAGTTTACAGTTGTCCGGAGTGTAAGGGTTCCGTCGTAGTCCAACAGGGAGATTTAGTTTCCCTAAACAAACAGCCAGGTGTACTTGCAGAAGAACTTTCGGTTGAAAAGGTGACAGTACCATCTGGAACCGATCAACAGGGAGAGCAAGAGTTGGTTCCCTGCTAAAGTCGCAAACTAGATAAAAGCAGACAACTCTTTAGGAAAATTCTAGCAAGGTCTGCACCGTCTCCATTCGGTCGATAGTAGGTCGTGGCGAAATGAAAGAAGAACTCAGCGTTCTGATTCAAGCTCAATATCCTCTGATCTACCTCGTGACATCCGAGGAAGAGCGGGCAGAGCAGGCAATAGCGACAATCGCTCAAATGAAACCCCCGCGACGGGTGTTTGTGTGGACGGTGACTCACGGAATGGTCGAGTATGGCCAACCGCGCCACGTTACCCAGCACAATACCGTTTCGCCGGAAGCAGCGATTGAGTGGGTGATGAACCGACAGAAAGACCCTCAGCGAGATTCTAGTATTTTCATCTTCAAGGATCTGCATCCATTTATCGAGTCTCCAGCAACGACGCGATGGTTAAGGGATGCGATCGCCAGCTTCAAAGGCACCCAAAAAACCATCATCCTGATGTCCCCGGTGCAAACCATTCCGATTGAACTGGAGAAGGAAGTTGTAGTTCTGGACTTCGCGCTGCCGGACATGGCAGAGCTCAATCAGGTGTTGACGCAGCATTTAGATCCCAGTCGTGCGCGTAGACTGACGACAGAAGCGCGGGAAAAACTCCTGAGAGCAGCCCTGGGGCTGACGAAGGATGAAGCAGAAAAGGTGTACCGTAAAGCACAGGTCACCAATGGCCGCCTGACCGAATCAGAAGTAGACATCATACTTTCCGAGAAAAAACAGTTAATCCGTCGCAACGGTATTCTGGAATATATTGAGGAAGATGAAACGATTGATTCGATCGGTGGTTTAGAAGAGCTAAAACGATGGCTAAAACAACGCTCCAATGCTTTTACAGAGCGAGCCAGAGAGTATGGTCTGCCTCAGCCAAAGGGGATGCTAATCCTGGGTGTACCCGGTTGCGGCAAGTCCCTGATTGCTAAGACAACTTCCCGCCTTTGGGGTCTGCCACTTTTGCGATTGGACATGGGCCGCGTGTATGACGGCTCAATGGTAGGTCGCTCAGAGGCCAATCTCAGAAATGCTTTAAAAACGGCAGAATCTATTTCCCCAGTGATCTTATTCATTGATGAGTTGGACAAAGCTTTTGCGGGTAGCACTGGCTCAGCCGACTCTGATGGAGGCACTTCCAGCCGCATATTCGGCTCCTTCCTCACATGGATGCAAGAGAAAACCTCACCAGTCTTTGTGATGGCAACAGCAAACCGAGTGGAACGCCTACCTGGGGAATTTTTGAGGAAGGGTCGCTTTGATGAGATTTTCTTTGTAGATTTGCCTACTCCCGAAGAACGCCAGGAGATCTTTAAGATTCACATAGGTAAGCGACGCCGAGATGTAGCTCGCTTCGACCTAGAACAATTAGCTAAAGTCTCCGATGGTTTCTCTGGAGCAGAAATTGAGCAGGGATTAATTGCTTCGATGTACGAAGCCTTTGCTCAAGAACGAGAATTCACCCAGTTGGATATTATTGCCGCAATTAAAGCGACACAGCCGCTGTCTAGAACAATGACAGAACAGGTAACGGCCTTGCGAGATTGGGCCAGACAGCGTGCTAGACCAGCTGCATCCTCCGTCGCAGAATATCAGCGAATGGAGTTTTAAAAGCTTTCTCCTGCTCCCAACAGGAGGAAAGGCTAGCAAAAGCTAGCGGGTTAAGAGAATGCCGCGCTCTCTCATACGCGGCTCGATCGTCACAAAAACGTTGTCGTTTGTTTGTAACTTCTCTAGGAGGAAATCCGAATGTCTCACTTTAGCACACTGCGTACCAAAATCACCGAATCCGAAATCCTCAAGGCTTCTCTGCGTGACCTGGGCATTAGCGTCAAGAGCAATGCCGATGTTCGTGGATACAACGGCCAACGAGTTCGGGCTGACTTGGTTGCAGTTCTGGAAGGCGAATACGATTTGGGCTGGTCTCGCAACAGCGATGGGTCTTTCGACCTGATTGCTGACCTGTGGGGTGTCGCTAAGAAGCACAACCAAACCGAGCTGATCAATTCCATCAATCAGAAGTACGCGGTTAACAAGACTCTGGCTGAAGTGAAGCAGCGCGGTTTGCAAAACGCCAACGTTAAGTTGGTAGTGCAAAAATAATTGCTCTGTTGCGTTCCCAAGCTCACGGGTTAATCGACAGGAGGTTAGCCCGTTTCTCTTCCACTTCTAGTCAGCCCCTTTTCACTAAAGGGAAATAATGAACCAAAAATCTTCTACCCTGTTAGAAAACAAAAAAGGCCAGCTTAAAAAGCTGGCCTTTCTCATTATGCTATAGCAGCAACAGCTTGAGGCCAGCGTTGCATTGCTTTTCCAATTACGGCCATTTCTTGCATCAAACGATCGAACCGTTCGGGTGTGAGAGATTGAGGGCCATCAGACAACGCTTTGGCTGGGTTGGGATGAACTTCAATCATTAGGGAGTCTGCACCAGCTGCGATCGAAGCCATTGCCATTGCGGGAACGTATTCGGCGCGTCCGGTGCCGTGGCTGGGGTCGATCATAATAGGTAGGTGGGAGAGACTCCGCAAGACGGGCACAGCCGATAAATCGAGCGTATTGCGTGCGTACTGGCGATCGAACGTGCGAATGCCTCGTTCGCAAAGAATCACATTCGGGTTGCCAGCAGCCAGAATATACTCAGCCGCCATCAACCAATCTTCGATCGTCGCCGCCATCCCCCGCTTCAGAAGTACCGGCTTTTCCTGCGCCCCCACTTTCTTGAGCAGAGAGAAATTCTGCATATTGCGGGCCCCAATTTGGATTACGTCTGCATACTCTCCCAGTACTTCCAAATCGGCAGCATCCATCAATTCTGTAATAATCCCCAAACCTGTCGCTTCACGCGCTGCCGCAAGCAATTCCAACGCACTCTCACCGTGACCTTGGAAGGCGTATGGGGAAGTACGAGGCTTATAGGCACCGCCACGCAGGAACTGCGCCCCAGCTGCCTTTACCCGCCGCGCTGTCTCCACAATCATCTGCTCATTCTCAACGGAACAAGGCCCAGCAACGACTACCAGAGGATGGTGCAAACCAAAGGAAACAGGCCCGTTGGGAGTAGGAACTACTACTTCCGAAGCTTCGCCGTGGCGGTACTCCAGGCTAGCTCTTTTAAACGGCTGTTCCACCCGCAGAACTTGCTCGATCCAGGGGCTAATTTCCTGCATTTGCAGCGGGTCTAAGTGAGCCGTATCGCCGACTACACCAATCACCACTTTATGCTTACCAACAATTTTTTCTGGCGTCAGTCCCCAGGTGCGGAGTTCTTCGGTAAGACGGGTAATCTCGACTTCTGGGGAGCCGATTTTCATGACCACGATCATATTCAAAATCCTTTGTTAAGTTCTTTGGGTGCAGAATGGCTAAAAGCTAACCTATAGGTTCTCATATCAGCCTGGATGGAGCCAACGTGCGTCTTGCACTTTTGGCATAGGCAATATGCCTAGCGTCATTGTGGCACCAGGAATATTAATTTTTTTGCTTACTCGATCGCCAAGCTGCCGTCATCCGCCCCCAGTTGGTGGTAAATTGTTCCCACCCTAATTTGCTCCCTGATGTTTCTTCATCCCAGGATGCAGAGAGGACGCCATAGGTCAATCCTAAAGCACCCAGACCGAAAAAGCCGATGCTAACCAAGACAACTACCGGGTTGGGAAGGTTAAACCAGGCATGACTAACTACGAAGTAGCTGATAATAAACGTGGCAATTCCCAAAAAAGTGGGAATACCAGAGAAAAGTGCCATCCGCGAGATCATGCGCTGGCTGACCGCTTCTGGAATGGCCATTGCTTCTTTGGAAACCGATCGCGGTTTATTATCCTTTTTATCCGCAACGGACGTTACGGGTTGGTTTTTAGCTGGCTTTTTGGCATTTTTTTTGGGTTCAAAGGGTAAGCGTTCCTTAGCTTGAGAAGACTCCTTTGGAGTGTTGTCAGCTTTGCTTTTGGGTTGAGGTTCCGAAGCCATAACCTTTAACCGCGAATGCCAAGGCGACCGATCAACCCTTGATAGCGCTCTGGATTTTCCTTAGAAACAAAGGACAGCAGGCGCTTGCGTTGACCAATCAGCTTCAACAAACCCCGGCGGGAAGCGTGGTCTTTGTGATTGGCTTTGAGGTGTTCGCTCAGGCGGTTAATGCGTTCCGTCAGTACGGCAATTTGCACATCTGCCGAACCAGTATCTGTCTCATGGATTTGATACTGGTCAATGATCTCGTGCTTTCGCTCTTGCGTAAGGGTCATAGTTTCAGTGTGTGTACGTTAATTCAGCAGCTTTTTATCATACCATAGCCGACTCGGAGTATGTGTTGGGGTCGATCGCATCTACCAATTCAATCGGTTCCCCAGACCAAACTTTCAGAGTTGTGAGACTTGATAGCAAAGTGCAAGGTCAGCCGTAAAAACACAGTCGCTTCCTTCCGGGGAATAGCTCTATACTGTCCTAACATAAATGACTGTGGCTGTAATACAAAAAGTCCCTAAACTCTAACTTTAGGGACTTTTACGCTGAACAAATATTAATAAGTAACTCGAATCAGTTGCTCTTAAGCTGCTTTCTGAGCGGTTTTAGCGAGGACGGGTTTTCGTGTTTTTAGATTAAACCGATATCCATCTGGAAGAATATGCAGCTTGGCTCCGCAAATTGCCAAAGCCTCATCCTTCAAGAGTTCGTCCACATTGATATGGATAATCTCTGCTACATCGACAACGGTGACAGCGCCCGATCCCACCACTTGAAACTCGTTGCCCTGCACTACAACAGCTGTATCTTCATCAATACCGAATCCCAAAACGGCTGGCTGCTGTGCCAATGCTGAAAGTAAACGTCCCAAACGTCCGCGCTGTGAGAAATGCTGATCGATTACTATCCCCGGCAGGTAGCCCATACCTGGCCCCATTTCCACAGCGTCAACGCGGGGATGCGTTTCCGAGTCTCCTTCAACGATCATTACGTCTGGCATCACAGCTGCTCCCGCACTGGTGCCTCCCACTACAATTCCTTCTGAAAACCGTTTGTGAATAGCTGTATCGAGTTCGGTGTCCTTAATAATACTGGTGATCCGAGCTTGGTTTCCTCCGGTAAAAAATACGCCAGTGGCATTGTTAATAGCTTCTAGGGCAGTGGATGAACTTGCATCTTCACGAGTTACGGTGTCAAGGATGCGAACTTGTTCGGCTCCCAACCGCTCAAATACTTTGATATAGTCTTCTCCCACTTCTCTGGGTAGTTCGGTTGCGGCTGTCATCACAACAATTCGGGCTTTGGTGCCTCCGGCGCGTCGCACGAATTCCCGAAGCACCTTGCTTTCTCCCTCTTTCTGTTCCGCTCCACCAATAATGACCAACTGCCCACTGTTCTCACTCAGCGCCATATTAACTCCAGTCTTTAGTTAATGTAATTTCAATAAAACATACCAATCCACACCCATAAAACATCGAAATGGTAGATATTTATACAGAAAGTTAATTGTTTTTATGGTAATCCTTATAGCCCCTAGCCCCTAGCCCCCAATCCCTTCTTTACTTTTGACTTTTGACTTTTGACTTTTGACTTTTGACTTTTGACTTTTCTAGCCCCTAGCTATATATCTGCCGCCAAGCGATCGCGATTCCTGGTGGGTAAAACTACAGCAGGAATAGCGGCGCACCCTTAATCAGGTCGCCGACAAAGCGCGTAAAACCGCTCTTACCGTGCAAATTCGCCCGTTATGGGGCTACTATGCCGATATGCGGTCTTGGTCAAAAGACGACCTGGAACTGGATATCGGCAGTAAACCGGGGGAAGTGTTAGCTTGTCTGCGGGTTTATGCCAAAATCAACGAAGAAGTATTGCCCGGTCGCGTACTATTTCGCTCTTTCAATCAGCCTGCATAATCAACTTGCGTAACAAAGAACGTGCTTTTTCTAAGGGAAAATGCTTGGGTTTACCCTTGCACACAAGCTGGTACTCGTTGCCATCAGGCCCGTCGCCGTAGCCAGAAATAAGTTTCCGGTGAAAAGCTTCTTAGGCCAGTTCTCGAACTTGATCTCTGAGGTCAGCTTTGGTAATAGTCATCTGCTGCTCTCTCCTCAATGCTTTCTTAAATTTTCAAATAGTATTGGTCTTGGCTGTACCTGTCGAAAGTTATATTTTTGAGATAAAAAATCTGTCTTTATAGTTAATTTACCAGAAGAAGACACATCAGTAAGAAAGAGGGAAGCAGAAGCGCGATCGCCTCGAAAATGTATACAGGCTTTTTGCCCTCAAATAAATTAAAAACGCCCTTCGATAGATGAAAAATCCATGCAATAAAGTTAATTTAACAAAGTTACAAGGGTGTTTAGCCAAGTGGAGATAATCAATGGTTCAACAACAACTCATCGATACAGTGCGCGTTAATGCCAGAAAAACCGACGCCTTCGATATATTCAACCTCAAGCATTACATTGGCCCGAACCCATATTTGGAAACGGGGGCGCTAGTATTTGATTTCGCCCTCACCGGGCATTTGTCGCCTCGGCCCATCGAGGAATATATCTCGGCTATTAGCGATCGCTATCCGCACCTGCGCGATGAAACATCCGAATCATACGGCCATCTATTTGCCCGAACAGTATCGGAAGTGGGAAAACTCGACATGGGTTTGCACCTCAACCGCTTGAATTTGAAACAACATCCCAATTATTTCACAATAGCCGCTCAATCAGTTCATTTCCGTACCAGCCGAGCAGTAGTTTATTGCGTTTGGGACTGGTTTGAAGCTATTACTCAAGACGAAGATTTTGAATTAGACGATCGCATCAGCAGGCTTCAAGACACATTCCGATACAGCGTTTATGGTGGCCCGACAGTCTACGCCTTATTACGCACAGCCCAAGAGAAAAAAATTCCCGCCTTTTATTTGTGGGACGAAGGGTTAATGCAGTACGGATATGGAAAAAAACTAATTCGCGGCGTAGCAACAACATTTGATTGCGATAGCCATCTAGATTCCGATTTTACCACCCGCAAAGATGACTGCAAAGCTTTTTTGACTACGCTGGGCTTCCCGGTGCCAAAAGGTAATGTTGTTGTCTCCCTTGGCGAAGCCAAAGCCGTAGCAGAAAGAATTGGCTACCCGGTGGCAGTCAAACCTGTAGCGGGTCACAAAGGCATCGGAGTGACAGCTGATGTGCAAAACTCGCAAGAATTAGAATTTGCCTTTAGCAGGGCACTCAAAGGCATTCCAGAAGAACAAGCGATCGCAATAATTGTTGAGAAAAGCATCAAGGGGGCAGATTTTCGCCTGCTATGCGTCAACGGCAGATTTGTTGCCGCTACCGAACGCCGTCCCGCATCAGTTACTGGTGACAATTATTCAACCATTGCTGAATTAATCAAGCGGGAAAATCGCAAACCCGCACGTTTGGACACACCAACCTCTGCCATGAGTAAGATTCAGTCCGACGACGCAATGGAAATGTTCTTATCCGAACAAGGCTTATCATTGAACAGCGTAATTGAAACAGGACGCATCGTTTATCTTCGCAAAGTTGCCAATCTCTCAGCGGGAGGTTTGAGCATAGATGCAACGCCCACTGTTCACCCAGACAATATCATTTTGGCGCAAGACATTGCACAGCATTTTCGACTCACTTGCCTGGGTATCGACGCGATTTCTCCAACTCTCTCTCAATCTTGGAAATCCGGCAACTTTGGCATTCTCGAAATAAATGCCGCACCGGGCATTTTTATGCACCTTAACCCCGCTGTTGGTGAAAGCGTTGATGTGCCGTCGCATATTCTAGAAACCTTCTTTAAGTCTGGGGCAGATGCGAGAATACCAACGATCGCCTTCAACCGAATTTCAGTTCAGGAACTTCAAGAAACTATTGACCATATTCTTCTACAACAACCCGATTGGACTATAGGTGCTGTTTGTCGTCAAGCAGTCTTCGTCAACCGTTCGGAGAAGATTTTGAATAAAGATTACAACACAAATATTCAAAATTTGTTACGCAATCCCAAGCTGGATTTGCTGATTGCCGAGTATCCAGAAGATGTGCTGGAGAGGGATGGAATGTTTTACCAAGGCAACAACATCGTAGTCCTGGATAATCCTACCGAAACCGAAATGGTGCTGACGCGGGATCTCCTCGAAGATTCAACCGTAGTTGTTAAGGAAGGAAATAACATCTCAATCCGGCATAAGGGTTTGATAGAACAGTATACCCTTGGAGAAAGCGAACCATTTACGCGGGTTTATCTGAAAGAAATCGGAACGATACTGTAATACCAAATTCGTGTTTCTTACCCGTTTAATTTTTGGCCTAAACATTGTAAAGACGTTTCATGAAACGTCTCTATAGCCGCTCGACATAAAGGGGTAATCGTTGCGGATTTGGTATAAGCCTGTCTATATGAAGGTGATTGGAAAAATTCTGTAATATCAAAAACCCGGTTTCTTAAAGAAACCGGGTTTTTCAGAATTATTGCCAGACAAATACCTTTGCTTCGTACTCCGCCAGGTCAATCATTATTTGACCGCTTCCAGATTCGACATCGTGATCGTAAGTCCATTCGTGCCATGTGCCATCCGAAGGGAAGTTAGGAACAGTGTAACCAGCTAAATAATTGTCGGAAAAATTAGCGACGACGACAACACGAGAACCTTCATCATTCCAGCGGGTGTATGCTAATACCTTGGCCTCTTCATTCTCATGGAAAAAGTCAATGTTTTCAGTGTAAAGAGCTTGATTGTTTTTACGCAGATTAATCAAGCCTTTGTAGTATTCAAATAGGCCGCGATTTAGGTCATTGCTTAGCAGCGCCCACTCAATTTTTGTTGGATCGATTGTTTTAGGTTTGTACTCGCCAAACTCTTGTCCCATCCAAAGCATTGGTACACCGACAGATGTCATCAGTATGGCCGCTCCCAACTTGGCACGCTTAAAAGCTTCGCCATCAAAAATGGTGCGATTTGCTAATTCCACCATGACGCGATTTTGGTCGTGGTTGGTCAGGTAATTGATAACATTAGTGGCACCCATAAAACCTTGACGCTTGCAATCGATCGCATCTTTGAGGCGCTCTAAATCAAACGTATCCCCGCAGATGTGTTCGATCATGCAGAAACGGTAACTGTCGTGCCAGCAACCATCCATCGGCCCATCAAAATTGGTGATACTGGTGGTTTCGGGGATGTGTTCGGCAATGTTGTAAAACGGCTTTAGCCCTGCCGTTTTTTTGGCTTCTTCCACAATCCAGTGCATGAAGTCGTAGTTGGCCATTTGCCGCGCGGCGTCGAAGCGAATGCCATCAATGTGATATTCCTGAACCCAAAAACGCACGGTTTCGCCGATAAATTTCCACGCAGGGTTTACTTCTAGCTTTTCGTCGTAATGTTCGTAATTAAACTCTGGCCCCCAGTTATTATCAGGGTCGCGGGGAGAGTGGTGATACCAATAATCGTGGTCAATTTGGGTGAGAGGACAAGATGCTTCCGAGTGATTAAAAATCCCGTCCATGATGATGCGAATTCCACGGGCATGACACTCGTCAATCATATGCTTTAATTCGTCTGTTGTGCCGTAACTTGTTTCCGTGGCAAAGAAATAACGCGGGTTATAACCCCAGCTATAATCGCCCGGATATTCTTTTACAGGCATCAATTCAATTGCGTTAATGCCAAGTTCGGACAGATAATCTAACTTTTCAACAACGTGCTTGTATTGACCGCGAACGTAGCGATCGGGTTCGCCGCCGGAGAAGTCGGCAACGTGAAGTTCGTAGATAACTAATTCGCGATCGGCAGGTAGCGGCTTGTCGTCATGTTTCCAAACATATGTATCGACAATTTTTTCGCCGTCTTTGATTGTTACGATGCCGACTCCTTTGCTCTCATCAACATTTGTTACATAAGGATCGATGATGTCTACCCATTCATCTGGTTCTTTAAACCAACTTTTAGATTGAACGCGGAGTTTATATTCATAAATTCCATCTTCCAGTTCAACCTTGGTACGGAAATAACCATCCTTGCCTTTTTCCATTGGGATGTCTTTCCAATCGGAAAAAGACCCAATTAAAGCAGCTCCTTTGTTATAGGGTGCAAATAAAGTAAATTCAATGGAACTTGTTTTATGAGGTTTCTTGCTTGCCATAGAATTTTTTTGGTAAGAAAACGCCGACAAACGTATTCTCCACTGCTTAGCTCAGCTATAGTATCGCTCGCTAGAAATAAAGAAGCTTGAGTAAACATCAGTCTTAAGGCATATTTTAAAAATGTTAAGTTTGAGATTTGAGAGAACCCGTTTTAACCAAAGATACAAAGATTTAAACTAAAACCTATTAAAATCACCTGCTCAACCAAGCGATCGCAGCTCGAATCCAATCTTCTGCCTGTTTACTTTTAGCGACCAACCCGTCTTGACTGACTGCGTTGAGCGCCTGCACTACCTCGCTGCTGGTATACCCCAAGGCTAGTAGCGTCATTTCCACATCTTCGATAATGGCAGGATTTGGGCCACTTGAGGTGGAACCGGCTACGCCAGCTAAGTGTCGCCATTGTGCCAGTTTGGTTTTTAGTTCCAGCGCAATGCGTTCGGCTGTTTTGTTACCGACACCGCGAGTTTTGGCTAAGGCGCGGATATTGCCAGTAACGATCGCCTGCACCAAGTCTTGCAATCCCAGGGTATCTAAAAGTGCGATCGCCAAAGCCGCACCAATTCCACTCACACTTACCAGCTGGCGAAACAAATCTCGCTCGGCGGCTGAGGCAAAACCATACAAGCTTATCTGATCTTCCCGCACTTGCAAGTGCGTGAAAACTTGGGCGATTTCTCCCACAGGGGACAAATTCTGGGCCAAACGCGGTGGGATTTGCAGTTCGTAGCCAATCTGGTTAACTTCCAGAATTAGAGTGACGCGATCGCTACTACTTTTCTGAAAACCTACTACCGTTCCTTTTAGATAACTAATCATATAGCGTTTTCAAATGAGTCGTGAACACATATTTTATACTGAATGTTGGGTTACGACGCGGTCAAAGACGTATCTGTGAGCATTATTAAGTTAATTACCGCGTCTAACCCAACCTACCATTGTTTACATCTCAAATGGAAACACTATAGCAAAAAGCCGAAATGGTACAAACCTTCCAAAATCCCACCAGCACAAGCAGCCTTTGCCAAATACCGATAATCCGCCTGATTGGCTGACAGCCACTGGAGGAGTTCAGGCTGAGCATTTCCTACGATAATCCCTCTTGGTTCCCCCACACTAAATAAAGCAATATCGTTTCCAGAATCACCGCAAACAACTGTCTGCGTTGCGTCTATTTCCCAGTGCTGGCGCAGAAACTCTACCGCCAAACCTTTATTGCTTTGGCTCGGCAAAATATCTAAATCTTTGCCCCCACTGTAGATTAACTGAGCGTATATCCCCTGTTCTTTAAGCAGAGATTCTAAGTGCGGGATAACTTCTTCGGCTGCTTGTTCTGTCAAAAAATAACTAACTTTGAAAGGTCGCTGTTCGGATGCTGGTTGAGGTAAAAGATCCACAAAATTAGTACCTGTAGCTACTACCAAGTCACGGTTCCACCCTGAAGAAAGTTGTTTTTCCCAAGCTGGATCTGGGTCACTTTCACTTGCGTTGTAATAAATTTCCGTTCCCACCGCCGCAATCAAAGCATCTGGCACCAACAATTCTTTTTGAGTTAAAAGTTCTCGATAGAGAATGAGAGAACGACCTGTGGCATAAACGATTTTTGTTCCATGTTCTTGGCGATGTTGGCTCAACTGCTGGTTGAGTTCTGCCAGAGATCGATCGTCGCCCACAAGGGTATTATCTAGATCTGTCACAAACAGAAATTTTGCCATAGCAACATTATACTGAAATGCTTTTAGGACTTACGCAGCTGGCACATAATGGCAGGTTGGGTTTTGTTAACAAAACCCAACCTACCATTATGTGCTACCAGTTTAAAGAAAAACTGTTGAATCCCTTACTTATTCGCCAAGCAATTGAGCGAGGCGTTTTAACACGCTTACAACAGTATACAAATCATTTCCCCGCTGAAGTGCAAACGGATAGGACTCAGCATATTTTGGCTTACCTTGTTTCGTAAGTTTTAGAAATTTAAACTCCGGGCCATTGCTCACAAAACCAAAGGCAGGTTTTTCAGAATTGGGATTACCCAACATATAAGCCAATGCTTGCGGTATCCCCGCTTCCACCGAATATTTTACGCTTTTGGCTTCAATGGCGAGTACCCAAAAAGAAGGCTTAAAAACTAAGAGGTCAAGGCGTCCGTTTACAATAATACCATCATCCTCCGATGAAATTTTCACCGACTTTTCAGCCGTAATATAAAATGGCGGACGATAAAAACCCGCCAATCTCAACAATGGCCCTAACACCACCATTTTGACGATCGGTTCCAGGATGGTATAACGAGACAAATGGAGATAGTCTGCCTTTACTTCATCTAGTGTTTGCTTTTCCAAATCCGTCAGTTCCGGTAAATCATCTTGCCATTCTCGAAAAAATCGATCGTCGTTAGTGCGTTCTAGACCGAAGTTTTCAATTAACTGGTCAAGAATGATATCTTGAGATTGGATTGTTTCAACCATGATTTATCTCACTTTTTATTTTTAGATTAAATATCTTGCAAATGTTGGAATAATCTCTCTCTTAGCTCTAAATTCTCACACTCAATTGAAATGCCAGCCATTGCGTCCCAGGCTAACATTACCAGATTTTCTTCAATTTTCAGATCTATATAGATTTGATCGAGTCCAACTAATTCTTCAATGACAAGTGCTGAAAAATTCGCCATCAGATTTTTTTTTATATACGATAAATCTGATGGCGTTTCATGTCCATCGATAACTAGAATTAACTCATCCGAGCTGATGGATTGGCGGATTTGTCTAATTTTCATGGCTAAGGCGCTGTTATCCTTCCCTCAATATATCATTGATATCGCCTGGGTTAGGCCGACTGGCACTTTCAATAATTTGCAGCCAAGTCTTGCCGATTGTCCGCAGGTATTCGATGGTTGGGCCTAATGAATCGCCATATTTTTTTAGGTTGCGGACGTAGATAGCATCTAGTTTCTGTTGGGGAGTGAGTTCCTTATACTTGATGCCAATTTCGCGTCGCAGACTGTGTGCTTGTCTGGCTATTCTTTCTATTTCTTCCTCGGTTATTTCTTCCTCAGTTCTGCCAGCTATAAGTTGCTTAACAAATTCCGCGATTCCCTTTACTTCCTTACAATAATTGGCGCGAATTTGCTGTAATTCAGATTGGTTGGTGAATGCACTGTTAGCGGTAGTAAAGGTGTCAGCGCTATTATTACTGTCAAATTCCAACATAGGTTTAGTGGTAAATTTGATTTGATTGATAGATAGAGAAACTTTTCTCCGGCTAACCCTTAGCCGGAGTTCGATTTTTACCGATCGAGGGAAGAATTTTCTATGAGAGAAGGTGTAGGCGGAGATGGCTGGCTCGACATTACTGCGATGCCAAAAATTACTAAAACAACGCCCAATATGACAAGAAAGGGATTGTTAGAAGATTCAGTGCCAATTTCGCGAACATCATAAGATTCCTGACAGACCTTACAGAAGAAAATATGTTCTTTGGAAGGATGCTGAACAATTTTGCAAGGCAAAATCTGTTTTTCTTGGTTAGGGCAATTCATTAGATAAGATACTCCTGGTTGGGCTTTGGGGGATATTGCTTTTCTTGGCTCGTTTGGGAGTTGGAATTGTGTCTCTATCTTTAGCTAGTCGGTTCCACCGAACAGTTTTCTTGGATCTTCATAACTAAGTGGATCGAGAAATTCTTCTAGGGCTTTAATTCGGTTAGTTAAAGCTAAAATCGTGTCTGATTCACGACTGGAAACGGTTTCTTGTTTTTCAGTGTAATTATCACCGTGCATCTCGCTGGGGTCAGTGAAGATCGGGTCTTTGAACTCTTTGGGCCGGGTCTTTAACCCCTCGGTAAAAGCTTCGCCCAGGGAATTTCGGCCTTCCTGAATAATGTCGTCGGTTCTGGGTGGTTTTGGCATATCGTGCTTCTTTGTATGGGAGAATAACCTCAGAGGTAGTATTGGGGGCTTCACTCTCCATCGTATAAGCAGATGCCTGGAAACCTTTTGGTGTAATACTTTGAGTTAGTTTTGAGTTTTTTGACTTATTTGACTTGTAACAAAACTTTATATTGATTCCGGTGTAAGTTCTGTGGAGAGGCTATGGGAAGGAATTCGCGTCGCGCAACTCAAGCAGGTATTAGCGAAGCTGAAAAGGCTCTTAAGCGTAAGGGTTCGACAAAACAAGGTCTAGCCACAGAGGTTGGCTGTGGTTCTAATGTAATTTCCAATTTTTTCAATCGTACTAAAATTGACAATCGTTTTTTTAAGGGGATTTGCACGGCGCTTGGTCTAGATGAGAAAAAGATTGTTGATTTATCTGAAGATGCTGAACCCGATATAGATGATGCTCATCCTTTTCAGACGATAATCGATAATAAAACCAGGGATTTTGTCGGACGTGAATATGTGTTCGCGGAGATTGCAAAATTTATCAACAGCAAAACCAACGGCTATTTCACTATCATCGGCGATCCTGGGATGGGAAAAAGTGCGATTCTGGCAAAGTATGTACAGGACAGTGGGTGTGTGGCTCATTTCAATGTAGAAAATGACCAAGATAACCCCCCCTCTAAATTCCTAGAAAGTGTCTGCAAACAACTAATCAAAAAGTACCAGCTATCCTATTCCTTGCCTTTATCCGCTGATGCCACTAGCGACGGTGCTTTCTTCAAAAAATTGTTAGATGAAGTTGCCCTAAAAAGAAATGGTAAATCCGTAGTAATTGCCGTTGATGCCTTAGATGAAGTTGACCAATCCAGCCAAAAAAACAAAAATGCAAATATTCTTTACTTACCGCGTTATTTACCAAAGGGGATCTATTTTATAACAACGATTCGACGTGGAGTTGATGTACCATTGGTGACTGATGCGCCACAACAAATATTCAAGCTTATGGACTATCAAGAGCAAAGCAGTGAAGATATCTGTACCTATATTCAGAATCGAGTTAACGGTAGTGAAAAGATACGTCAATGGATTAAGAAACAGAAGGTGACAGAAGAGAAGTTTATTGATGAAATTGCCACTAGAAGTGAAAACAACTTCATGTATTTGGTCTATGTTTTGTATGGAATTGAGGAGGATATATATCCAGACTTGAATCTCGATAGTTTGCCTCTCGGCTTGCAAAAATACTATGAATTCCATTGGCAAAAAATGGGGATGAATGATATACCGCGCTCAAACGTCAAGATTAATGTTATTTACCATTTGGCAGAAACCCGTCAGCCGATTTCATGCCAGCTAATATCTGAGTATATTGGCGAAACTCCGTTAACAGTGCAGGATGTCTTAAAAGAATGGCTACAATTTTTACATAAGCGCACTCTTGAAGGTCAAGTTTGCTACAGCATCTATCACTCTGATTTTTGGAGGTTTTTACATAAACATGAAATTATAGAGGCAGCAGGGGTTTCGATTAAAAAAATTAACAAACAGAAAACAGATATTCTATGGGAGGCAGTCTTTGGAGATGAATGATGTAAAATCACGATTAGTAAATATGCCACCTGACAAGCTACGAGATTTTCTAGAAATGCCGAGTTATTTTGCAAAACAGGGAGAGGCAAAGCGATTGCAGAGTTGGTTAACCAATTTCGATGTCCTTGCGACTAAGGTTTCTCACAAAGAATTTGGAGTGCAGCCGCTAATTGATGACTATGAATTAGCTTTGCATCCTGATATTGAAATTTCTGAAGAGATAAAGAAGAATCTGAAATTAATTCAAAGTGCAACTAGGTTGTCTGCAAATATCCTGACTCTGGACAATATTCAGCTGGCAGGTCAACTACTAGGTCGCTTGATGTCTTATGAAACGCCTGATATTCAGGCAATGCTAGAGCAAGCAAAGCAGTGGAAAGCACTACCTTGGCTGCGCCCTTTGACTCCCAGCTTAACAACACCAAGAGAACCGTTGCTGCGTACCTTGACAGGCTCTCCTTTTCGGGTGAATCAAATTGCCATTACTGCCGATGGAAAACTTGCTATTTCAGCTTCAGATAATATTCTCCAAGTCTGGGATTTGTACAGAGGTGCTGAAGTAGGAACCCTTACCGGGCATAGCAGTGGGGTAGGAACAGTTGCTATTACTCGTGATGGAAAACTGGCTGTTTCAGGTTCATCAGATCAAACCCTGAAAGTTTGGGATTTGGATCGGGGTATTGAAGTGAAAACCCTGCCTGGGCATACCAAAACAGTAACAGCAGTTGCTATTACTCCTGATGGAAAACTAGCTGTTTCAGGTTCATCAGATCAAACTCTGAAAGTTTGGGATTTGGATCGGGGTGTAGAACTAGCAACCCTGACTGAGCATACCAATACGGTCACAGCAGTTGCTATTACTCCCGATGGAAAACTGGCTGTTTCAGGTTCATCAGATCAAACTCTGAAAGTTTGGGATTTGGATCGGGGTATTGAAGTGAAAATCCTAACTGGACATACTAACACAGTAATAGCAGTTGCTATTACTTCTGATGGAAAACTGGCTGTTTCAGGTTCATTCGATAAAACCTTCAAAATCTGGGATTTGGATCGGGGTATTGAAGTTCGTACTTTCGCTGAGTGTATCTGGAATGAAACCTGGAATGACACAGCAGTGGCCATTACGCCGGATGAGAAACTGGCTATTTCTGTTTCAGATGATATTCTCGAAGTCTGGGATTTACATACAGGTGCCAAACTACAAACCCTTACGGGACATACTGGAACAGTAATGGCCAGTGCTATTACACCGGATGGAAAACTGGCTGTTTCAGCTTCATTGGACTGTACTCTGAAAGTTTGGGATTTAAACACCAAGGGAGAACCTTCTACCCTCACCAGACATCCCAGATCGGTTAATGGAGTTGCCATTAGTCCTAATGGACAAGTAGCTGTTTCAGCTTTATCGGGTGGTACTCTCAAAGTTTGGGATTTATATACGGGTGTCGAAGTGTGTACACTCACCGGACATAAATATGATGTAAATGCAGTTGCCATTACTCCCAATGGAAAATGGGTTGTTTCAGCTTCATCCGATGATACTCTCAAAGTTTGGGATTTACATACGGGTGTCGAATTGCGTACACTATCTGGACATACTCATTGGGTAACTACAGTCGCTATTACACCAGATGGCCAACTAGCTGTTTCAGGTTCAGGAGATGGCACTCTCAAAGTTTGGGATTTACATACGGGCGTCGAATTGCGTACACTCTTTAGACATAATGATTGGATAAATGCAGTCGCTATTACTCCAGATGGCCAACTAGCTGTTTCAGCTTTATCCAAAAGTCTCAAAGTTTGGGATTTGCATACAGGTGTAGAACTGCGTACTCTTATGAGGCATAACAACTCGGTACAGACAGTTGCTATCACTCCAGATGGGCAACTGGCTATCTCAGCTGAAGTTAATCTGAAAGTTTGGGATTTGCATACAGGTGCCGAACTACATACTCTTATTGGGCATACGAATTGGGTGTGGACACTCGCTACAACTCTAGATGGGCGATTGGTTGTGTCAGCTTCAGAGGATGGGACTCTTAAAGTCTGGAATTTAAATAGTGGGGAAGTAGTTGCTACTTTCAATGGCGATGGTGCGTTAAAGTGCTGTGCAGTTGCACCCGATGGCGTAACAATAGTGGCAGGTGAAGCATCAGGAAGATTGCATTTTTTACGATTAGAAGATTATAAATAAATCCTAAAATTATAGGAGGTGGAGCATACACGCACCTCCCAAAACCAAGTACGATCGCTACCCATACAACACAATATCAAATCCCCTTCCCATAACCAATAATCTCCTCAACAGTAATCTCTAAATCTGGGAAAACCCGCGACTCAATCCTCTGTTTCCCTCTAAAACTCTGAAACTCATATTCTCTTTCCACTAAAATACTACGCGAAGTCACCAACTGTCCGATCGCGATCGTAGGTTCCTCAATTTTAGGATTTTTGCGGTTAGGATAGCGGTCAACAATCCACAACTCACTTACCCCAAAAGCAGCATACCACAGCGGTTTATGCCGATAGTCTTCTTCCCAATTCGTGCTGACAATTTCAATTACAACGCTGGGTGATTCCCTCAATACCGCTTCTGATTGAGTCTGGCGATTCCAAGCATCGCGATTAATTGCAATCAAGTCGGGTTTGCGAGTATCTTTTGGCCCTAATTGCAGTACGGGTTTTGGATGCACCAGCAGTCCGAGTTGGCGGCGTCTGCTTTCCATTCGCAATTCTACCATCAGTTCGGAACGCAGATTTTCGTGTTCCCCTGAAGGTTCAGCCATCACAGATATCCTTCCGTCGATAAGTTCGTATTCCTGTCCTTCCGGGAGGTCTAGGTTAAGAAACTCTTCTACGGTATAAGTCTGGAATTGCGCCGCAACAACCATAGTCAAGTCCGCGTAAGTTCTAAATATCGAAATTAAAGAAGAAAAACATCAGGTTTTTCTTCTTTAATTCCTTATTCAAGTTCTAGTTTGCTGAATGGTTCTAATTGCTTCCTGTGTAGATTGAAGAGCTTGTGTATTTCCTTGGGAGCGAAAAAGATCGGCTGCTTTTTGGAAATCCCTGAGCGCTGCTTGGGTATTTTTGAGGCTGTAGTAAGTAACACCGCGATTGAAGAAAGCTTCAGCAAAGTCGGGCCTGATCTGGATAGCGCGAGCGTAATCCTGAAGTGCTTCTTGATGTTTTTGCAGTTTGTTGTAGGCAATACCTCGGTTGTAGTAAGCTTTATCATCATTTGGGTCAAGGCGTATTGCCTGGTTGTAATCCTCTATTGCTTCTTGATGTTGTTTAAGGTCATCGCGAGCGTTACCCCGATTGATGTACGCTTTGGCATTATTTGGATCGAGCCGAATTGCTTCGGTGCTGTCATCGATCGCACCTTGAAAATCCTTCAAAAAATAGCGAGCGTAACCCCTATTAACGTAGGCTTGTGTGAGTTCGGGATTGAGCTTTATAGCCGCATTGTAATCCTCGATCGCACCTCTATAGTCGCCTTGCTTAGCCTTTTCTATACCCCGGTTGTACAAGTCCACAGCACTCATTTCTGTTCCGGGATTGCTTCTTGGGGTTGACTCTGTGCTGGGAGTTGGCCTAGTAGTGGGAGTAGTTGACGGGGTTGACTCTGTGCTGGGAGTTGGCCTAGTAGTGGGAGTAGTTGGCGGGGTTGACTCTGTGCTGGGAGTTGGCCTAGTAGTGGGAGTAGTTGACGGGGTTGACTCTGTGCTGTTTGGTTGTGACTCACCCCCGGTTGGGGTTGTTGGTCGATCCTCGGTTGGTGTTGATTCTGTATCGGTTGGAGTAGACTGTGTACTGGGGTCTGGTTTTGTTGACCCATCTTGGGTTGGCTTGGGCCGATCGTTAGTTGGCGTTGATTCGTTGCTGCGAGTTGGCTTTGACTGAGCCTCGGTTGGTGTTGGTGACTGGGACTGGCTTGGCTTTGACTGAGCCTGAAGAACAGGTGCGATGCTACCCAGTGTAGTGGCGATGCCTAAAATTGCGATCGTTCGGTGAATACGGTTCATGACTTTAGTTCATTGACTTGATGCCAGTATAAATCCAGGTGTGAAAAAAAGAGCTTCTTGTAGCCTAATAGAATATCAGAATTTGGTAGCTATTATTCGACTTCGATCGGCTTGTTAACAGAGATGCGTAACTATCTTGTCTTTTTTGCTAGCATCTCTCGATCGCAAGGACAATCTAAGCAATGCCCAATACTGTTGACTCAGCTGCTACAAGCCTCTGCCAAATTAGTCTCATATCCTGTCGAAGTAGATGACTTTTTTAGTGCCATCAGACATGATACATATTGGGGGTAATGCCGATCGAGACGAACTAAATCTGCTTGTTGTTCCTGATGCCAATCACCCATACTATTTTTGACTGAGTTATACGGAATCAGCCTGACGACTAAAGTCGCGGCTACACAAACAAAGTCTGCCTACGCAGACTTCTAGAAAAAACAAAGCCCGAATGAAATTTTCAAATCGTACCAGATGGCTATCTTGGTTACCTCAGCTAAATCCTCAAGTCTGGATTCTAGCTATGGGCAGATTCCTTTCCGATCTTGGCAGTGGTTTCACGCTTTTTTACGCCCCCATCTTTTTTGTTAATCAAGTACATTTATCAGCAACCCAGGTGGGTATTGGTTTGGGTAGCGCTTCTATTTCTGGAGTGCTGGGGCGTATACTTGGCGGTTCGTTTGCTGATTCTCGGTTTTGGGGCCGTCGGCGTACTATGTTATTATCCGCAGCTGTATCCGCGATCGCATCTTTAGTATTAGCGGTAACCAGTGATTTTTCCAGCTTTACTGCGGGTAACTTGTTGATGGGCTTGGGTATGGGTTTGTATTGGCCTGCTACGGAAGCCTTAGTAGCAGATTTAACAGCGCCCGAACATCGTCAAGAAACTTATGCGATCGTGCGATTTGCAGATAATCTCGGTTTGGGAGTAGGCATTATTCTGGGTGGAATATTAATTGGCACAACTGGCGCTTATCGCTCTCTGTTTGTAATTGATGCGATTTCTTTTGTGGTATTTTTTGGAGTAATTTATTTTGCAATTTCAGAAACTTATCGACCAGCCGAAGAAATAAAAAATAAAAAAGTAAAAGTAAAAAATAAAGCATTTTTTATTTTGCCTATTTCATGGACTACAGCACTAAGCGATCGACGTCTCCTAGTCTTTATATGCGTCAATATTATCTTCACAACTTACATTTCCCAGCTACACAGCACCCTTCCTTTGTACTTGAGCAAGTTTGTGCAAATGGGAAACTCAAAAGTAGGATTTTCCACCACAACTATCAGCGCTTTATTTACCTGGCACATGATTATAGCGATTGTTACGTTGATACCAATTGCCCGCTTCTTAAAAAGGTTTAGCCATCCGCAGACTTTAACAGTTTCAGCCACACTGTGGGCAGTAGGATTTAGTTTCATCTGGGCTACTGCGATCGTCCCGGTCGGCCAACTATACTGGACTATATTGGCAATGGGAATATTGGCGATCGCAACCGTCTCTTACACACCGTCGGCATCTGCCCTCGTCGCCGACATTGCACCAGTCTACCTGCGTGGCGTCTACCTTTCCATCAACTCCCTGTGCTGGGCAGTTGGATACGCTGTTGGGCCTCCCTTGGGTGGTTGGGCAATCGATCGACCCCCAACAATAGCAAGCAGCTTTTGGCTGGCTTTAGCATTGAGTGTAGTCATAGTTGTAGCGATTTTGCAATATCTAGACAGAATTTTAAAGAATATAGATACCTCCAAATAAATATAAATCTTCATCTGCGTTCATCCGTCTTCATCTGCGGTAAAAAAAAATCCACGCAACCAACAAATATCTTTAAAATCGAAGCGATCGCATTCTTCTCACGCCTACAATATTGCATCCGCCTTTAGGATGAATTCATAGCGATATATGGGTAGCGGGATGAATAAAACCAACGTTCTAATTGAGCGATAGCAAATCGAAGATTGTGTTTGGATTTGTGTTATCCTAAAATAGGTCGATGACCTTCATCAAGGAGAATTTTGTGACCGAGCAAACGAGCGCTAGCCAATTATTTCGAGCCGCTTACGAAAACCGTTACACATGGGACACCAACTTTCCCGGCTACAGTGCCGATATTGAACTTAAGCAAGGCGATGAAGTTTACAGCGGCAAAGTTCGCATTAACGGCGACCTCAGCGTAGAAGTCACGGGTATAGAAAACGAAGAAGTGCAACAGAGCATTTATACCCAAATGCGTGATGTCGTCACCCATCGCAAACGAGGCTCTTTCGAGCAGTCTCATGGCAAGAACCAGTTTAGCCTGGGTGAAACAGACGCCACAGATGCGATCGAAATTCTGGTCAAAGGCGACGCGATGGGATCGAACTACAAGATCAGAGGCACAGAAATTTGCCAGGTAAGCCGGGTAATGGGCCGGGTAGCTTTTACGATCGACACCCATGAAAGTCTAAATACCGAAGAAGGCTACCTTTCCTCCCGTTATGATGCCGTCTTTCGCAATCCTCAGACCAATGAAGTAACTAAACAACTAGAATTTGAGGATACCTACGAAAAAATTGGCAACTACTACATCATGACGCATCAGGTCGTGCGATCGCATGAGCAAGGTCAACCGACGAGGACTGAATTTAACTACTCAAACGTAAAGTTGCTCGAACCAGCCGTTGTTTAATAGAAAACCAAAAGGTTAACTGCGACGGCCAAAGGTTTCCCTGGTAGGCAATCTTTGTTAAAGCTTTTCTCGCTGAGTGGTCTAGAATCAACCATAGCTGCTACTCAAAGAAATATTCTCCAAGCGAACGAGGTTTTTAACTATGGAACTTACAATTGATAACGTCGAAGAAGTTTTGGATGAAATGCGCCCTTACTTGATTTCCGACGGCGGCAATGTAGAACTGGTCGAATTAGATGGCCCCGTCGTCAAACTGCGGCTACAGGGTGCGTGCGGTTCTTGCCCCAGCTCGACAATGACCCTGAGAATGGGAATTGAGCGCCGCCTGCGCGAAGCCATCCCAGAAATTGCCGAAGTCGAACAGGTCATGTAAAGTCTAAAGGCAAAAGGCAAAAGGCAAAAGGAACAGAGGAGCAGAGGAGCAGAGGAGCAGAGGAGCAGAGGAGCAGAGGAGCAGAGGAGCAGAGGAGCAGAGGAGCAGAG
>NZ_JAIQZM010000052.1 GCF_023333595.1 Argonema galeatum A003/A1 | reverse complement strand
CATATTACTATGCTAGCTTATAATATGAGTAAGTTTGAGTAGCTTCAGGTAAATATTTTTGAACTGATTTCAGCCCTCCACCCCCAGCGCTTCCCACATATTGCTGGCGCAAGGAACTCAGTCTCTCGCCGTACTACCACTTCAAGATGAAAGCAGCTTTCGCGGCGCAATCTTGCTAATTTGGTATCGCAAAGCTAATATCTCTTCACACCTGCAACAATTTATTGAATCGCTACTCGGTGAATTACGCACTTTACTGAAGTTCGGCGATACTACAATAAGCCTTGACAAACTACAAGCACGGTTCGGTGCGATGTTAGAAACGATTCATCAAGGAGTCGTGTTTGTTGATGAAAGCGGCGAACAAGGTTGGATAAATCAAGCTGCTGCGGTGCAATTGGGATTAACTCCAGGATATATAGAGCCATCTGCGATCGCAACTGCAATGGCAATCTTACGTACAAGTGCCAATAATCAAGCCGAAATCGCCGCACAGGCGGCAAAATTTTTCGCCAAACCACAGCCAGAAATTCGCGACTGGAATTGGGTTTTCCAGCAACCTCAACAAAAAGTGCTAAGTATTTCCAGCACTGCTACCAAAGTACACGACGTACCCGGTCGCCTCTGGATATTAGATGATATTACAGAACGGTATTTCGCACAACTGTCGTTAGTTGAGCGTAGCAAAGAATTATCTCAGACTAATCAAGAACTGGGAAAGGCGAAGGTAGCTGCTGAGGCGGCGACTCATATCAAGAGTCAATTCCTAGCCAATATGAGTCACGAAATTCGTACACCCATGAATGCCATCATCGGGATGACGGGTTTGCTGCTCAACACAAAACTAGCACCCCAACAGCAAGATTTCATCGAAACCATTCAAAGCAGTGGCGATACTTTGCTAATGCTGATTAATGATATCCTCGATCTATCTAAAATTGAATCTGGCAATCTGGAGTTAGAGAAATATCCTTTTCATCTACAAACTTGCCTTGAAGAATGCCTCGACTTGCTCGCTTTCAAGGCAGCAGAAAAAGAGATTGAACTGGCATATAGTATCGCTCCTGAAACCCCAAATACAATTGTGGCAGATGTCACCCGATTACGCCAAATCCTTGTAAATTTGGTCGGCAATGCCGTTAAGTTCACAGAAAAAGGAGAAGTAGTAGTTTCAGTGACAGCGAAACAATTGCAGATTGAAAAAGGCGATTCTCAATCTCCAATCTCAAATTTGAAATTTGAAATTAAATTCGCTGTTAGGGACACGGGCATCGGTATTCCGGCCCAGAGGATGGATCGCTTATTCCAATCTTTTAGTCAAGTCGATGCTTCTACCACTCGCCAATACGGGGGCACGGGATTGGGGTTAGCGATCGGCAAACAGCTAAGCGAAATGATGGGCGGTAGAATGTGGGTCGAGAGTAAAGCGGGTCTGGGCTCCACTTTTTACTTCACCATAGTTGCCGCAGCAGTTCCCAATATATCACCGATCGACTCTCAAAATCTCCAGCCTCAGCTAGATGGAAAGCGCCTGCTGATCGTGGACGATAATTCTACAAATCGACAATTATTAACATTACAAGCACAATCTTGGGGAATGCTTACCTATGCAGCTAAATCTGGATCTGAAACCCTCGACTGCCTGCTTCGAGAGGAGGCGTTTGATATAGCGATTCTGGATATGCAAATGCCAGAAATGGATGGTTTAACTCTAGCGGCCCAAATTCGCAAGCTGCCTAAATATCAAAAATTACCATTAGTTATGCTGACCTCAATAGGCAGACCGGAGACAAGTCATCATACCTTAGTAGTAGATTTTGCAGCTTTTCTAACTAAACCGATTAAACAATCCCATCTATATAACGTTTTAAACCAAGTCTTGGGCGGAAAGCCGATCCAAGTTAAGCCTGACCGCACTACTACCCAGGAAATAAACCGGCATTTAGCAGCAGAGTTACCCCTGCGAATACTGTTGGCTGAAGACAATAAAGTAAATCAGAAAGTAGCTTTGCATCTGTTGGAACTGATAGGCTATCAGGCAGATTTGGTCAGCAACGGACTCCAAGCAATAGAAGCACTGCGTCGCCAATTTTATGATGTTGTGCTGATGGATATGCAGATGCCAGAAATGGATGGATTGACGGCCACGCGCTGCATTTGCGAAGCATGGCCTAAATCTGCACGGCCTCGGATTATTGCGATGACAGCTAATGCGATGCAAGGCGATCGCGAAATTTGTATTGATGCCGGTATGGATGATTACATCAGCAAGCCCGTGCGGGTAGAGGATCTCATCCGCGCTTTGAGCAAATGTCAACCCAAAGAATTAGAAGCTGATAATTCTGCGCCAGATCCTGCTTTTTCTTCCCTAGCCCCGATTGATGCCAAAATACTGCTATCTTTTCGGAATATGATAGGTAACAACGCTGAGGCGTTTGTGGTTGAAATGATCGATTGCTACTTAGAAGATGCGCCAACACTGCTGGAAGCGATCGCTACAGCCATTAAACAAGGAAATGCAACCGAACTCAGACAAGCAGCTCATACGCTGAAGGCAAGTAGTATGACCTTGGGGGCCACAAATTTATCTAATTTTTGCAAAGAACTAGAAACAATGGGGCGGAATGGGCATACTAAAGATGGTATAGAAAAACTGCCTCTTCTAGAAGCCGAGTATGAAAGAGTCAAAATAGCTTTGCAAATAGAACGTGGCTACAAACTATCGCCGGAACAATGGAACCCCACCCCCAGCCCCTCCCCGTAACAGGGAGGGGAGTATTTCTCCCCCCTCTCCTCTGGAGGAGAGGGGGGTTAGGGGGGGTGAGGTTTCTCCCAGCGATAGTTGGTAGCCCAGAACGTCAGCTAAATAAATTATGAAAATCACCCACCAAAAAAAAGATGCACCTCTTATCCTCATAATCGATGATGACAGATTCATGCGGCTTCAGCTTCGTCGAGCGATGGAAGAAGCTGGATATCAGGTGGCAGAAGCTGCTAATGGAGAAGAGGGATTAGCTGCCTATACTGGTTTGCACCCAGATATCGTGCTGCTGGATGCGGTGATGCCGGTGATGGATGGCTTTACCTGTTGCAAGCTAATGTGCAGTCGTTCGCTGGGCTGTAAAGCTGAATTTTGTGATGGCGTTAAAACTTCCCAAAGCTCTAGCCAATTAGGTGCAACGCTGCCGCAAGTAGAATCCCTTTGCTATCCCACACCCATATTAATGATCACTGGGCTGGAAGACCCAGAATCAGTCGATCGAGCTTTTGAAGCAGGTGCGATCGATTATATTACCAAACCCATCCACTGGGCAGTACTGCGCCAACGGGTGCGTCGTCTGCTGGAAGCTTGTCGAGCAGAACAACAATTACGACAACAAACCCAGCAAATGCGCCAACAAGCTGCTTTACTGGATATCGCCACAGACGCTATACTCGTGCAAAACCTAGAAAATCAAATCTTATTTTGGAACAAAGGTGCTGAGCGTTTGTATGGCTGGAAGGCAGAAGAAGCTATTGGCAAAAACGTCACCGAGCTTTTGTACAAAGAAATTCCGACCGAACTGCAAAAGAGCCAGCAAATTATTGATAAGAAAGGCTGGTGGCAAGGTGAGTTGAATCAGGTCGCCAGATCTGGCAAACAAATTATCGTTGAAAGTCGCTGGACACTGGTGTGCGACGAACAGAAACAACCTAAATCAATTCTTACCGTTAATACCGACATCACAGAGAAAAAACAACTCGAAATGCAGTTTCTTCGCGCTCAGCGCACGGAAAGTCTCGGAACCCTTGCCAGCGGCATCGCTCACGATCTAAACAATGCGCTGGCACCAATTTTGATGTCTGTTCAACTTCTGGAAACTAAATACCCGGACGCTCGCAGTCAGCGATTGTTGAAAATACTGGAAACAAATACCAAACGCAGCGCCGATTTAGTCAAACAAGTGCTATCTTTTGCGCGTGGGCTTCAAGGCGAGCGGACAGTCCTTCAGGTGGGGCATTTAATATCAGAAATTTATAAAATTGTTAAACAAACATTCCCTAAATTTATTGAAATCTCCAGGGATGTCTCTACCCTAAATCTCTGGACTGTTTGCGGTGATGCGACGCAACTGCACCAAGTGTTAATTAACCTCTGTGTCAACGCTCGCGATGCTATGTCAAACGGCGGTATTTTGAGCATTTCTGCGGAAAATGTTTTTATTGATGAAAATTATGTCAGGATCAATATAGACGCTAAAGTTGGTAAATATGCTGTCATCACCGTTGCCGATACCGGCACTGGCATTCCACGAGAAATATTGGATCGAATTTTTGAGCCATTTTTCACCACAAAAGAACACGGTAAAGGAACGGGGTTGGGGCTTTCGACCGTGGTTGGCATTATTAAAGGACATGGAGGTTTTATAAATGTATATAGCGAAGTGGGAAAAGGCACAAAATTTAACGTTTACTTACCTGCGGCGGAAACCGATGAAACAAATTTTACCATCGAGATTCATCGGGAATTACCTAGAGGAAATGGAGAACTGATTCTTGTAGTTGATGATGAAGATTCAATACGAGAAATAACAAAAACCTCGCTGGAAAGTTACAATTATGAGGTCATAACTGCTAACGATGGCGTGGAGGCGATCGCACTTTATGCCGAGCGCAAAAAAGAAATTAGCGTGGTGTTGGTCGATATGATGATGCCATTGATGGATGGGCCTACCACTATCCGCACGCTACAAAAAATTAACGCAGCTGTCAAAATTATTGCTGTAAGCGGACTGGCGTCAAATAATCAGATTGCCGAGTTGAGTCAAACTAGCGTGAAAACATTTTTACCAAAACCATACACCTCAGAGGAATTGTTGAAAAACTTGCATTTAGTTATCGCTATGGAATAGACCAATTAAGGCGCTATTGTTGAGCGGTGATTTTTATGGCAGATTGATGATTGCCATCAGCAATGAGCTATGTAGTCCGAACCGCGAACCATACGCAAATTTTTGCAAAGAATGGGAAAAAAGTGTAGGAATAGGCACACTGAAGGTGGATTATAGAAATTACCCATTCTTGAAGCTCACCATAAAAGATTCATGGTAACGGATGCAAATAGAACTTCCGCAAAATCAGATATGAATATCTCCGCTCCTCCGAAAAATTCAAAACTTATCCTCGTCATCGACGACGACAGATTAATGCGGATTCAGCTTCGCCGAGTCATGGAACAAGAAGGCTACCAAGTGGCAGAAGCGATCGACGGAGAAGAGGGTTTAGCCGCTTATACTTGCTTAAAACCAGATATAGTGCTGGTGGATGGGGTAATGCCGGTGATGGATGGCTTTACTTGTTGTAAGCTAATCCGATCGCTCCCTGGAGGGAATAGCACACCTATATTGATGATCACGGCGCTAGATGATGAAGAGTCAGTAGACCAAGCTTTTGAGGCGGGTGCGATCGATTATATTACCAAGCCCATCCATTTGGCAGTACTGCGTCAGCGGGTGCGTCGTCTGCTAGAGGCGAGTCGAGCCGCAGAGGAATTACGACAGCAGAGCGAACGAGAGCGACTGATAAATAAGATAGCTCAGCGCATCCGTCAGTCTTTGAACATCCAGGAAATACTCAACACAACTGTAGCAGAAGTTCGAGAATTTCTAGGGGCCGATCGCGTCCTGATTTATCGTTACGACTCCGACTGGAGTGGAAGCGTATTAGTCGAATCCGTAGATAACCTTTGGACGCCTATTCTAGGCAAAAAAATTGCCTATCCCTACTTGAGTAAAAATTACGTTCCCTCGTACAAACAGAACCGCATTGAAGCCAAAGCGAATATATACACGCTAGGACTCCCCCACTGTTTGATCGATCTGCTGGCTGGATTTCAGGTAAAAGCTCATTTGGTAGTACCGATTTTACAAGATAATTCAGATCTGTTAGTCTTTAATTCCGAATTAGAAAATTCAACTCCAAACTCCCAGTTGTGGGGGCTACTGATTGCCCATCAGTGTAGCAGCCCGCGACAATGGCAGAAATTGGAAATTGAATTGCTCCAGCAATTGGCAACGCAAGTAGCAATTGCAATTCAACAATCCGAACTATATCAACAGCTTGGTAGGCTCAATACTGACCTAGAGAGGCAGGTCAAGGAACGTACATCTCAGTTGCAACAGGCTCTCAACTTTGAAGCTATGCTTAAACGTATTACTGACAAAGTTCGCGATACCCTCGATGAAAGCCATATTTTACAAACAGCGGTGCAAGAATTAGGGCTGGGACTTCAAGTTAATTACTGCGGTACGGGGTTGTACAACCTCGAACAAGCAACTTCCACCATTGGCTATGAGTATGCAATATCATCGGCTTTATGCCGGGATCGCATCATGGAAATGGCTGATTTTCCCGGTATTTATTCTCAGCTTCTGCAAGGTCAGGATCTGCAATTTTGCCAAATAGCTGACCGGGTTAACCAGCCTATTAACAGTCCCTGTGCAGTCCTGGCTTGTCCTATCTTGGATAATCAAGGAGTTCTGGGCGACCTGTGGTTATTAAAGCATGAAGAATATGTTTTTAATGAATTAGAAATTAGATTGGCGCAGCAGGTAGCCAATCAATGCGCGATCGCAATTCGGCAAGCTCGACTTTACCAAGCAGCACAAGGTCAAGTGCAGGAACTCGAAAAACTCAACCGCCTCAAAGACGACTTCCTGAATACGGTTTCTCATGAATTAAAAACGCCTGTATCCAACATGAAAATGGCAATACAAATGTTGGAAGTTACCATGAATCGGGAATGCGGCTTTCACAGCAAAATAGCCGAAATAAACCAAGAAGAAAGCTCCTCTGCTCGTTACTTTCACCTTTTGAATGACGAATGCGAACGAGAAATTCACCTAATCAATGACTTACTGGAATTGCAGGAACTCAATGCCGGAACTCACCTTCCAGAGAAAAAAATTATCCATTTAGAAGACTGGATTCCTGATGTTGTAGAGCCATTTGAAGATATAACCTGGAACCACCAACAAATTTTAGAAGTTGACATTGCGCCCGAACTGCCTCCCCTTACTTCCGATCCATTCAGTCTCAAGCGCGTCCTCACAGAGTTGCTCAATAATGCCTGTAAGTACACTCCAGCCAAAGGTAAAATTACAGTAGCTGTTCGCGCTGAGGACGAAAAAATTCAGTTTAGCGTGACTAATTCCGGCATCGAAATTCCGGCTAGCGAATTACCCCGAATTTTTGACAAATTCTACCGCATTCCCAGCAACGATCCTTGGAAATATGGAGGAACTGGACTGGGACTGGCGCTAGTGGATAAACTGGTAACTTATTTAGGAGGTTCCATACAAGTTCAAAGTAGATCGAGGCATACTTGCTTCTTAGTTGAGTTGCCCATCATCCATGACTTTTGAAGAATTACAAGCAGGAGATGGTGAAAACTGGGTGAATATTTTATATATTGTGAAGAGTGTGTTTTACGATCGAGCCAGCGCTGGCCTTTTTTTCTAGCTTGGCTTGAGTATGCTGTTAATAATTGTAACTTTTTTTGAGTATGACAAAGATTTTAGTCATTGAAGATGAAAAACTTTATCGAGAAAATATTCAGGATCTGCTAGAGGCGGAGGAATTTGACGCTATTAGCGCTGAAAATGGTCTCCTTGGGGTGCAGCTAGCGCAGTCAGAGATTCCCGATTTGATTCTATGCGATTTGATGATGCCAGAACTAGACGGTTACGGCGTTTTGAAAGCATTGCGCCAAAATCCAACTACAGCAGCAATTCCCTTAATTTTCCTCACCGCCAAAGCCGATCGGGCCGATTTTCGCGTTGGTATGGTATTGGGGGCAGATGATTATATCACCAAACCCTTTACCCGTGGGGAACTGCTAGAGGCGATCGCAGCTCGTTTGGCAAGACAAAAGAGCATTACCCAACCCCTAACCCAGGCACTCAAGCAGGCGACAGAAAGACTGGATCACTTACTCCATCACGACAGCGCTACCAACCTTCCCAACCGGCTACTATTACGAGAGCGGTTTAATCAAATTATCAGCAACAGACAATCCGAAAACCAGTGTCAAGAAGAATCCCTGTCTTCTGCACAGAATCCGCTAGAATTGAAACCTATTCCCATTTTGTTGGTGGCATTAGATCGGTTCAACAGTATTAACGACGGCTTGGAGAATCAGGACAGGAACAGGTTAATTAAAGAAATTACCGACCGAATCACCGCCTGTCTCAGCACACAAGATATGGTGGCTAGATTGAATGCGGATCGATTTGCGATCGTTCCGGCAACTTTGAGTCAAAAACAGACCATTGCCAGCGTCGCCCAAGCCGTATTGTCATCTATTGCACAACCCATCAGTCTGGACAGCAGCCAAATTTCGATCGCAGCTAGTATTGGCATTACCTTCTACCCAAACGATGGGATTGAGTTAAACCAATTAATTAAAAAAGCAGCAGCAGCTATGTTCTATACCCAAAAATTGGGGGGTAATCACTATCAATTTTACACGACAGCTTTAGATGTCAATTCCTCTTCAGGATTGGCGCTAGAGTCAAGTCTGCGTAGGGCTATAGAAAAAGAAGAATTTGAGGTGTACTATCAGCCAATTGTAAATTTGCAAACAAGTCAAATTATTGGTGCTGAAGCCTTGGTGCGTTGGTTTCACCCCACGCGAGGGATGATTTCACCGGCTGAATTTATTCCTGTGGCAGAGGAGACTGGCTCGATCGTGCCAATTGGGGAATGGGTGTTGCAAACAGCTTGCGCCCAAGCTCAGAAATGGATTGCGGCTGGATTTTCACGGTTCCAGGTGTCGGTTAACTTATCAGCGCGTCAATTTTCTCAGCAGCATCTAAGTCAGCGGATTGTGGAGATATTAGAAACTACGGGACTCAATCCAGAGAATTTGTCACTGGAGTTAACTGAAAGCATACTTGTGGAAAATGCTGAAGTTGCGATCGCAACTCTAAATAAATTGAAACATCTGGGCATTCACATCGCCATAGATGATTTTGGCACTGGCTATGCCAGCTTAAGCTATCTCAAACAATTTCCCTTTGACACTTTAAAAATAGACCGTTCATTTCTCCAAGATGTCACCAGCGATACCCAAAATACAGCGATTATGACTGCCGTGATTCAGTTGGCTCACAACTTCAACTTGAAAACTGTAGCAGAGGGAGTCGAAACCCAGGCAGAACTGACTTTTTTAAGCCAACAAAAGTGCGATGCCATGCAAGGATATATATTCAGTCGTCCTCTGCCAGCATGGGAGTTTGAAAAGCTGCTAATAGGGTAAAAAAATCAATCGATTTTAAATGATGAGGATGAGATCGTGTCCGATAGCATCGATTGCCTAAAAAATAGCTCTCTTATCTGCGTTAATCTGTCTACCCTACGGGAAGGCGAAGCGCCTACATCTGCGGTAAAAATTTAACCCCCGATGACAACAGACAATTTCCCGTATTACTCTTACACTACCGATGCAACCGGACACAATATGAGAGGATTTTGGATTGAACCCACGGATGAATCCGGCTAAAACAAAACCAATAATTTCTTGGTAAAAAGTCAAAAATTATCTCCTGAAAAGTTCTACTTTATGGAAATACGCGGTGTCTGGATTCCCAACACGGATAGCTTAGTTCTCACTTCCAAACAACGCATTGCAGAGGCAATGGATTTTCTCGCAGAGACGGGATTTAACGTTGTATTTCCTGTCGTTTGGAGTAAAGGATTTACGGTTTATCCTTCTCAAGTGATGGCAAAATTATTTGGAATTGAGATTGACCCGCGTTACAAAGGGCGCGATCCTTTAGCCGATATAACTGCTGAAGCTTCGCGTGTAGGAATTGCTGTTATCCCTTGGTTTGAATATGGATTCGCCAGTTCCTACAACCAAAATGGCGGACATTTGTTAGCTAAAAAACCTCATTGGGCTGCACGCGATCGCAACGGCAATTTACTTAAAAAGAATAATTTTGAGTGGATGAATGCCTTTAATCCCGAAGTGCAAGATTTTGTGCTGAGTTTGATTCTCGAAGTAGTCAATAACTATGATATTGCTGGCATTCAAGGAGACGACAGATTGCCTGCTATTCCTTCAGAAGGTGGCTATGATTACTTAACGGTTTGTCGCTATCGCGAAGAGTTTAATTGCAATCCGCCACACAATTGCAAAAATCGCCAGTGGTTGCAGTGGCGTGCCGATTTGCTCACGGATTTTTTGGCTCGCATTTATTGCGAAATCAAAGCGATCGGGCCAAATTTATTTGTGTCTATGGCACCCAGTATTTACGATTGGGGATTCCAAGAATATCTCCAAGATACTAAATCTTGGCTAGATAAAGGATTAGTCGATATTATTCACCCACAGTTGTATCGTCGCGATTTCAAAAGTTATAAATGCCTTGTAGATAAACTCGTTATCGAGCAGTTTAGCTGCGAACAACTTCAGCGTTTAGCACCAGGTATTCTGATGAATCTCGGCTCATCTTACCGCATTAGTCCTGATTACTTATTACAGGCGATTAGCTACAATCGTTCTCGCGGTATTTTCGGCGAAGTTTTCTTCTTCTACGAAGGTTTGCGAGCTGATGATGATGCCTTAGCTAAGGTTTTGCGAAATGGGCCATATGCGAAGGCAGCGAATCTCAGGACTTACGCACTAACCAAGGTTTTGCCCCCCAGATTTTGGGGGCTAGGGGGGTGATTCCGTAAGTCCTAGAATCTGTAAAGGCACATCACAAACTGGGAGACAACCAGCCTAAAAAGGTTTGCAATAGCAGCCAAGCATTTAAGCCGACGATGACAGTAGCAACTAAGCAAGCTAAAGATTTTAGCCACAAGGGATTCACAAACTCACCCATTAAGCGGCGATTACTGGTAAACATCACCAGTGGAATCACTGCAAACGATAACTGTAAGCTTAATACTACTTGACTCAAAACCAATAAGTTACTTGTACTCTTTTCCCCAAAAAAAATAATCGCAATCAAAGCCGGAACGATCGCCAGCAATCTGGTTGCTAAACGGCGTAACAAGGGCGGAAGACGAAGCTGCAAAAAGCCTTCCATGACAATCTGTCCAGCCATAGTTGCAGTCAGCGTCGAACTTTGTCCTGAAGCTAAAAGTGCTATACCAAAGATGGCACTAGCTGCACTTACTCCCAACAATGGTGAAAGTAATTTGTAGGCATCTTGAATTTCTGCCACATCCTGATTACCCGAAAAATGAAACGTGGCGGCTGATACAATTAAAATTGCTGAATTGATAAACAGTGCCAAGGACAAAGCTACTGTTGAATCAATGATACCAAACTTAATCGCTTCCTTCCGCTTTTCTGTCGTTGGTTCCCAATCGCGAGTTTGCACAATTGAGGAGTGCAAATATAAGTTGTGAGGCATTACGGTTGCGCCCAAAATGCCGATGGCAATGTAAAGCATTTCTGGGTTCTGTAAAATCTCTAGCTTTGGCACATAGCCAAGCACAATTCCTCCGGCATCTGGTCGAGAGAAGATAATTTCTGCTGTGAAACAAACTCCTACTGTTGCTACTAAGGTAATGACCAAAGCTTCTACATAGCGAAAGCCTTTACCTTGTAGGAATAACAACACCAGCACGTCGAGTGCCGTAATGCACACTCCCCATACGAGGGGAATTCCAAATAGGAGTTGGAGAGCGATCGCACTTCCCAGTAGTTCCGCCAAGTCACAAGCGGCGATCGCAATTTCACACAGTACCCATAAAACAAAGTTAACCTGCGGACTGAAATAATCCCGACACGCCTGGGCCAAATCTCGCCCCGTCGCCACTCCCAATCGCACGCACAACGATTGCAGCAAAATCGCCATCAAGTTGGACAGCAGAATCACCGTTAATAGCGCGTAGCCAAACTTAGCGCCCCCGGCGATGTCTGTTGCCCAGTTACCGGGATCCATGTATCCTACTGAGACTAAATACCCAGGCCCTGCATAAGCCAGCATCTTGCGCCAGAAGCTTTTGACGTTCGGTACGGGTATGCTGCGGTGAACCTCTGGAAGGCTGGGTCTGCGATCGGAGGGTGGCATAAATAACTTTTCATAATTTTTTCATAATTAATCTTACCACTCTGAGTAAAGTCATGCAACTGAAACCCGCTTTAAAGCTGATAAAAAAAATCCGATAGTCCTGGATTATTGCTCATTCCAAACACCATTTGAAACTAACCTAACGCACCCAACTTACTTATACGGGAATATCGATAATGAATTCCGCGCCTTGTCCTGGGGCTGATATAAAGTGCAATCTACCTCCGTGTTTTTTGACTATAATCTGGTAGCTAATTGCTAAGCCCAAACCAGTGCCTTGACCGATGGGTTTTGTGATAAAAAATGGCTCGAACAGCTTTGTTTGGAGATCGTCCGCGATCCCTAAACCATTATCTACAATGCGGATCGTAAGACGTCTGCAATCTTTCATGGATGTGCGAATTGCGATCGGACCGGGGGAAGCCTTAATTTCTTCAAAGGAGCGCCGTTTGTTGCATTCATTTATGGCATCAATAGCATTGTTCAAGAGATTCATAAACACCTGGTTGAGTAGTCCGGCGTAGCACTCAACTTTGGGTAAATCGCCGTATTCTTTAATTACCTGAATAGCCGGACATTCTGAATTACCTTTGAGTCGGTTACGCAAAATCATCAAAGTTGACTCAATGCCATCGTGAATATCTACTGCTTTTTTCTCGGATTCATCCAAACGGGAGAAATTTCGCAAAGACAGAACTAGATCGCGGATGCGATCGGCCCCTACTTTCATCGAATCGAGCAATTTAGGGAAATCTGTCATTAAAAAATCAATTTCCTTGTCTTCAATATCGGCTTGGATCTCAGGCACAGGATTGGGATAGTGCTGTTTGTAGAGATTAACAATATACAACAAGTCTTCGGTATATTAATTTGCGTATTCAAGGTTGCCGTAGATAAAATTGATAGGGTTGTTGATTTCATGAGCAATCCCAGCCACCAATTGACCCAGGCTAGACATTTTCTCAGTTTGGATTAGTTGAGTTTGGGTTTGTCGCAGATCTTGCAAAGTTATTTCTAACTGTTGGGCTTGTGCCGTAGCCTTAGCCGCCAATTCTTCTTTAGTTTGTAATGCTTGGCGCAGTTTAACCTCAGCTTGTTTGCGTTCTGTAATGTCCCGCACCAGTACCACATATTCTTGTCGATCTTGATTATTTCGGCCTGAAATTGCCACTTCAACCAGGTATGAATCTCGATTGTTGTTAGTTAAAGGTTGTTCGCAACGGTCAGGCCAATCTGACGGCAGATCTGTTAATCCCGAAAGTATTTGGTTGAGAGGATGCCCAATCAAATCATTGTTATCTAGGCCAAAAAGCTTTTCAGTGGCGGGATTGGCTTGCATAATTACGCCTTTTTCATCCAGCACTAGAATGGCATCAAGGGCAATTTTGAACAGATGTTCTGCTTGTTCCTGCGCTTCGCTAATACTGGTTACTTGAGGCAAGCTAGTCCAGCAAGCGATCGCTACACCTACAAATACACTTGTGAGCAGCAAAAGTACAAAGATATTAGTATAATTTTGGGTAGAAAAACTATCTAACCTGGCTCTAGCTGCCCATCCTACTGCTGTAGCGCTACAGATTAAAAAGATTAATACTCCAACCTGAACCAGCACAAAGTCTGGCATCTCCCCTTGAGAAGGAGAACGGTAACGTTCTATCCACCATGATGAATGGAAGGGTGGAAAGGCGACGCGACGTACAGCCGCATCTACTGCCAAAATTGCGATCGGCAACAGCAGTCCTATCAACAGGTGTTTCCAGCTCCAAGCTAAGCCACCCACTACCAAGACAACCGTCTCCAGCAGAAACAAGCCTCCCGACCACCAAGGCCATAGTACCCCCACTTTACCTCGGCGCAGCCACAATCCGAGATGGATAGCTATCATTGATGAAAGGTATCCTGTCCCAGTTACCATCACCAAATCGTCTACATTTCCCCAAATCAGACAAACCAGACTGAGTAAAAGGGTAAATGTCAAACTTGGGCCGAAGACACCCCGGCGCGAAACGACTGCAAATACGGGTGAAAGATATCCGTCTCGTGCGAGCTGATATAAAATTCGGGGAGAGTTCGAGACTGCTGTAGCTGAACTGAGAAGACAGCCGCAAGCAATCAGAAACGTCACCAAAAATGAGGCAGACTCACCCCAAAACGGTTTAGCTGCTGCTGTGAGAGTCAAAAACGCATTGTTGCCTCCTGTATCAGTTGCCAAGCGCGTCAGTACCCAAGAACCACCCAGAAAGACTGGTACAATCAACCAGGCAGCAAACTCTAAACAGCGCAAGGTTCCTCTTGGGCGTCGGCTATCGGCTACAAAGGAAGAGGCGGTTTCGCAGCCGTAGACAGCGTACACCGCAATAAAAAACCACTTCGCCCATTCCACAAAATTTAGCGGCGGGTGATGTTGAATTTCTAACAAACTGTTAGAAAAAAAGCCAAAGTTAGGCGTTGTTAGACTTAACCATCCAATTCCTTGGATGCAAAAAGCAAGCAGCAATCCGATCGCTGGAAAGACAAAACACGAATGCAAAATTCCCAAGGCTCTGGTGCCACTAAAAGCTACCAAAAAAGGAAGTATGGTAAATCCTATTCTCAAAAGGGTTACGGGACAGGAAATGCCAAGGGGAGTAAGGGTTGCCTTGATTAAATCTGTGAGGATGATGGCGTTCATCGGCGGTACGGATACCCATCCCAAAAGGTAGCCAAGAGCTCCATAGCGAGCTAGTCCGGGATAGTGTTTCAGTAATCTGGTTGTGTAGTTGGGTGTTCCTCCCGATACCTTCGGCCACTGAGTACCCAAACGCTTTACTTGCAGGTTCAGCACGATGCCTGCGATCGCTCCCGGCAACCATACGAAAATAGCATTCGCTCCCAAGGCTGCGTGCATACTGGGTGCAGTACCGAGCCACAGCAGCAAACCCGAAAGACCAAATCCCCAGCTTTCCACAGGACTTAGGCTTGGCTCCAGACGCGATGAGAAGCGATGATTTAGTTTTCTTTTATCCACGCACGAGAATGAAACTTTTTTTTTGTAAGCATTATTTATGTTCAGTTCTAGCATAATTCACAAAGTTGAAGGCTCCTCACCGTATTAATAATCCTACTTAAGCCAGAATAACTTATATCAATCTTGGTGTAAGATTTTACTTTTTTAATCGCTGCCAACAAAAACCCCCAGCGGGGTGCTGGGGGCTGATTATATTGACCAAAAACCAAACAGCTTTAAGTAGCTCTCCGACTTTGAGCCGTGGGATAATCCAAAATCCTAGAATCGAATAGTCTTTCGCTCGGCTTGTTTCTTTTGCTTGTGTCTTTCTGTAAATTAATATAACGAAGTGTTAAACTTTGTAACCATGACTTAACTCACGAAAATAGGTGATATACATCACAGCTAGGCAAATGGCAAGTTCTAAACAACTGTAGCCGTGCGAAGTATAAGAAGCGCGAGTAAGCTGAGGAGCATTTAAATCGAATAAAGAGACGGGGCTTGTATGCCCATCCCACAAGAATCTCAGAAAAATTGACTGTCAAATTAGATGCGTAGCAGCTTAGTCGATCGTACATCCTCATTGAGTCCCAGTTGTCAAACGCCAATGATGGCGCTAAATTAACAAACAGTATTGAGATTGGTTGAGTGCTGGAGTAAAAATTTTATGCCCACATACGATTATTTTTGTCCTAGTAATAACCAAAAAATTGAAGTTCGCCACAGTATTCACGAGAAAATCATCACCTGGGGTGAGTTATGCAAGTTAGCTGAATGCGACGCAGGCAACACCCCTCCTGATGCCCCCGTGCAGCGGTTGATAACTGCGCCTTGCTTGTTAGTACCAACGTCCGATAACGATTACAAAAGTGCGGGGTTAACAAAGCTGGTGAAGCGAGACTCTGGGGTTTACGAAAATGTCACTGCCAAGGATGGAGAAAGCCGTATTGTTACGCCCTAGTTCAGCTAGCAACCCAAGTTGCTAGTTATGAAGTTAGGCGTTTTCGATCCCCCTAAATCCCCCTTAAAAAGGGGGACTTTGAGATCCGATCCCCCCCTTAAAAAGGGGGGTTAGGGGGGATCGATTGTAACTAGCAACTTGCGTTAGTATTTGTGGCTCTATCAAGGCAGGATAAACTAGGAACAATAAATATAGTGTTTCCTGATAAAATATTTTCAACGCATCTAGTCAAATAGAAACTTTGAATTGAAGAATACAGAGCTAAAAGGACGTGAGAATCCATCGCGGGCGCGGGATCACTTGGCAAACGAGCGCACCTATCTGGCATGGATGCGTACTTCGATCGCGCTCATGGGTTTTGGCGTCGTCATCGTGCGGCTTCGAGCTTTCCACCCTCCCCTTGTCCCTCATCCGGGTAATGGCTGGAAGTTGGGTTTGCTGTTCTCCATTATTGGCCTAGTCACGGTTTTAATCTCAACACTGTATTATTTCGTCGTCCGTTATGCGATCGATGATGGCAACTACGAACCTTCAACCCGTCGCGTACTCTTCTTTAGCCTTGCCATTACGCTGTTGGGAGCCGGAGTCATTTATTTTCTTTTCGCAGCTCCCCTCAGCCCATTAAGTTCAGTTGTACCTGAGTAATTTCAGCAAACAGCAATATTTATTGCCTATTTATCAGGAATATGCGTAAAGAGGAAAAGTCTTTGCCCGTTTAGGTTTGACATAAACTTCCTGTTCTGGTTCCAGCTGCAACTGGTTAAAAAGCTCTCTGGTGAGATTTGCCGTCACTAGCTGACCATCCCTCAGACTCAACTCAACAATAACTTCCCAACCTAGATGCACAATGCGATCGATCTTAGCTTGGGCGGCAGTTTCTTCAGGATTAATCAGAATCGTGATATCGTGAGGACGCAGAAACACATGAGAATTTGTAGATTCCAAGTGATTAAGGCCAAAAATACCAGTGCTATTCGGTAACACATTCACAGGGCCAAAGAAACTCATCACAAACGGGGTTGCTGGGCGATCGTAAACATCTGGGGGAGTGCCTACCTGTTCCACCCGACCTTTGTTAAACACCACAATTTCATCGGCGAGTTCCATTGCTTCTTCCTGATCGTGGGTAACAAACACGGTGGTGACGTTAACTCGTTCGTGCAGGTGTCGCAGGGAAGCTCGCAGTTCTTTGCGAACTTTGGCATCCAAAGCCCCAAAAGGCTCATCCAACAGAAGTACCTGGGGATCTACCGCCAAGGTTCTCGCCAAGGCGACCCGTTGTCGCTGTCCGCCAGAAAGCTGAGATGGATAGCGATCGGCCAAACCCCTCAACTGCACTAAGTCTAAAAGTTCGTCTACCCGTTCTCGGAGATAATTTGCGCGTGCTTTGCGTAACTCCAGACCAAAACCAATGTTCTGGCGGACAGTCATGTGCTTGAACAGGGCATAGTGCTGAAACACAAAGCCAATACCCCGCGATTGCACGCTTTCGGCGGTCACTTCGCGATCGCCAATCCAGATTCTGCCACTATCTGGGGCTTCGAGGCCCGCAATTAGCCGCAGTAACGTGGATTTCCCCGATCCAGAAGGCCCCAACAATGCCACCAGCGTGCCACTTTTAATCTCCAAATTGACCGACTCAACTGCCTGAAACGAGCCAAATCTTTTCGATACGTTCTCTATCAGAATGCTCATAATTGCCCTTTACCCTGAATTTTCCTTTAGTGAGGGTTGACTTTGTGAAAAACCACATTTGGTGGAACGGCTTTCTGTAATCTACGGTTACTCGCTCAACTTACAGTACTTTTTACCATAGATCTAGATATACCACTGATTTTGGTGAGATTTCTTGACATTTGTCAGGCTGAGTTTGTTTTCGATCGCGCCCCGGAATACTGGTATTGCAAGCGCTCTGGACTCTGGATTGTAAACTTTACAAATCTTAATCTACATATACTCTATCGGAATTAAGTAGTTATTGGTAGAATGCCTTTGAGATGCAATTTTTCTAGGCTTGAGATTTCTGCCAAGTCATACTAAGACCCATCCAACCCACTGGAGTCAACAATGGCCAGACTGCAACTTGAAGACAGTACCATTTACACAAATATCGGCGATATCGCAGAGGAACTTGCACCCCTGAATATCGAGATCAGACGCTTGCCCTTAAAGAAGCCCCATACTACTGAGTTACTAGCGCAGGACATTCTTACCCTGAGTCAAAAGGAGCAAATATTAGCTGCTGCTGACGACTACTTTGAGGAATTCAAGCATACTGCTGGCTATCAATGGCGCGAATTGACGGTGTTGCACCCTGGTTCGCCCTATCTCTACGCACTAATAACCCAATTCGATCGCTGCCACACCCATGCAGACGACGAAGCCCTCTACATACTCGCCGGAGAGTGCATCTTCGGTTTCGTACTACCTGATGGCAGCCAAATGGAATTAATAGTCGAAGCCCAAGAGTATATCAACGTTCCATCTGGCCTTGAACATTGGTTCCGTCCCACAGGGTCACTTCATCTCAAAGCAGTGCGCTACTTCACCACCGTAGGCGGCTGGATGCCTCAATACACCGACACTGAAATTTATTTCCGCAAAGCTATGGCTAGGAAATATCCCGGCAAGTGTTCTTGACTTGAATCATTACGTAGAACATCGGTTCGCGAGTTATAAGTAGATGCCTTTAAGCCATTTTTCAGTCGCAATTTATAGTCTGTCTTCATTCTTTCAACCCAGGAATAATTAGCAATGACCCCCTTTACTCCCACAACAAATGGTGCTTATGTGATTACGCGACGTAAATTTGCACGAGGTTCGCTACTTGTTTTAAATCAAGATTACCTATGGCAAATTGAATCTGGGGTTGTTCGCACCATGACATGGCGGGAAGATGGAACCTGTATCACTTTTGGGTTGTGGGGGCCAGGAGATCTTGTTGGTAGAGCTATATCAAAAGCCGATCCCTATCAAATTGAATGCTTAAGCGATCTAGAGGCAACATTATTGCCTGCGAGTAGGTGGTATCAAGCCACTGATGCTATGCTCCTGCATATGCAGCGATTAGGAGAATTTTTGGAAATTGTACATAGCAAACCTATTGAAACCTCACTTCTACTGCTGATAAGTTGGCTGGGCAAAAGATTTGGGCGGGAGGTTGAGCAAGGACAAATCATCGATCTGCGCTTAACCCATCAGCAAATGGCTGAAATTGTGGGATCGAGTAGAGTTACTGTCACCCGAATTCTCAATAATTTTGAAAAGCAGGGAATTATTGAGCGCGTTCATCGCAAATTGGTTGTGGTGCAAGAGCCGTCCCTCTGGCATTATGAAATTTAGGCGCTCCAACACTTGTGGTGGAAAATGCCCGCGATCGCAAGCATTTGAGCAAATTAATCAGTTTTACCGATCGCGTTAAGTACGGCAGAGTCTGATTGTAGGGGCGGGTAATGCCCTAGATATTGTCTGTTCGACAGAAAGGTTATCTGCCAAACCCGCCCCTACCATACAATACTTATGCAACCGGACACGATGTGAGTTAAAAAATCTTGCTGTAACATCACTGTTAAGACTTACGCACTGTCATAAAAGAAACCGGGTTTGAAGTAGGGACACGGCATAGATAAGATTTCTCTTTCACAACAAACAAGACTTTTGATGCCGTGTCCCTACGTAGCCATCGCTGAAACGACGTATTCGCGCTGCATATTGCCGGTTTCTGCGTAAGTTTGATTAAAATAAGTGATATTACTACCTATAATAAATTTTATGGCGTTAATACTCCCCTGGTATGCGATCGCTCTAGGTCTTGGCGGCTTGATTGCTGGATGCTTAGCAGGGCTTTTGGGCATTGGTGGCGGGATTTTGCTAGTCCCTCTGATGGTGAGTCTGGGTTTGGCACCCATCCAAGGTGTAGCGACCAGTAGCTTCGCCATGCTGTTCATATCCATCTCCGGTAGCTGGCAAAACTGGCGGATGGGCAACTTGAACTTCCAGAAGGTAGCTATTTTGGGGCTTCCTTCGTTGGTGACTGCACAACTGGGAGTTTATTTGCTAAAACATATTCCAGGCTATTTACTAATGAGTGCCTTCGGTTGCTTATTAGTGGCGAATATTTTTGTGATTAAACTTCAGGGAAGCCTCAGTCAAAGGGAGGATACGAGGACAGATCGAAAAGAAACTTGGCTATTAAATCTGGGGCGGATTTTTACTGGTAGCGCAGCAGGTTTATTGGCTGGTTTATTTGGCATTGGTGGCGGGATTATTATGGTTCCTCTGCAAATTCTGCTGTTAGGAGAACCGATGAATATTGCTGCACCAACGAGTTTGGGAGTGGTTGTACTCTCGGCATCGTCAGCTTTCACAGGTCATGCTTTGAAAGGAAATGTTCTGTATCCAGTGGGAATTCTGTTGGGAATTGCTGGTGCGATCGGTGTGCAAATAGGGACGCGGTTGCTGCCAAAAATACCCGCTATAGTTCCAAGATTGGCTTTTCGCACTATTTTGACAATTCTACCAATTTATATTTTCTGGCAAACAAGGATTAGCAGCCTTAAACAACCGATCGCAGAAAAACTAAAGGCCGATCGCAAAAATCCTGAACCTCTAGTAGTTATTTATACAATTACACACCAAAAGCAGTTCGGTACTGTTTCATTGAAGCCAAACGGCTACCGACTTAGCTCCACTTTATACAAAGCCGCCTAATGCAGAGTGTTAAGCGCGATCGCACAAACAAGCCAAAATCTGAATCTGTAGAGGTGCGATCGCCTGTAGCGTTTAAATTAGAGAGAGGCTGACACTTCTAAAGTCAGCCTTCCTTGGGGAAAATCTACCACTAACCGCTGCATTTTCAACCATTGCAACCCCAACAATATTTCTGGAACTCCAGATCTGACATGAACGGGAATAATGTACTCTTGCTCGTCAATTATCACCCTTCCTTCATAAATAGCAAAAAACGCTTCGCCAGAAGCAGTCCGCATGGGGTGTGCAGCTTCCATCAAAGTCCAACCTAATGCCTCGATATCTTGGATATCCAGTGCTAACCATCCAGTTGTAAAACCCGTATCCAATAGCGCCTCCACTGGGAGATTTTCTTCGGAAACGGCGATTAATTCAATTTCAAAAAATAGCTCTCCAATTTCGCCAAATCTCCCCCGCATTATATCAGACCGCAGGCTCCAGTTTCATTAATCCGAAACGTGCCGAGCATCTTTTGGGGATACTTTTGACGGGCTTTTTGATAAGCCTTCATTTCATCCGGGTCAATGAAATAATCCCCGCTTTCAGGCTCGATCATCATAAACCAGTTGTAATGGTTTTCGATTAATTCGGGACAGACTTTTTGCCAAATGACTTTACAGCGTTGTCCGAAGCTATCTATTTCGGCTTGGCGTTTTGCTAGCTGTTCGGGAGGAAGATTATATTCGGGAAAAACTCTTCCCCGACGGTGAAGAGGATGGGTTATCGGTTGAATCATCTTTTTTTTGCTTTATTTCGGCTAATAACTTTTAATTTACATTATACCAAATCCGGGTTGGTTACCCACTTTAATTTTTGGCCTAAACATTGTAGAGACGTTTCATGAAACGTCTCTACAGCCTATAGACATAACGGGGGTAATCGTTGCGGATTTGGTATTATAGGATAGCCTTTTCAGGCTGAACGCAAAGGAGAAATACTCCCCTCTGCGTTGACAGGGAGAGGTTGGGATGGGGTTAAAATCTCCCACCTTAAGCCAGTAACTTTTAAGCCAAAGCATTCTCCAAATCTTCTTTCAAATCCTTCTGATTCTCAATTCCAACCGAAAGACGTACCAAATTATTTTTAATTCCCCGTTTCAGCCTTTCCTCTTCCGGGATAGAACCGTGCGTCATTTTCGCCGGATAGCAAACCAGCGATTCCACGCCTCCCAAACTTTCTGCTAGTAAAAATAACTTCAACCGCGCCACAAATTCCTCAACAGCAGCAAATCCGCCTTTTAATTCCAAACTGATCATCCCGCCAAAACCGTACATTTGTTGTTTGGCAAGTTGATATTGTGCGTGACTTGGCAAACCGGGATAATAAATGCGATCGATCTTTGGATGCTTCTCCAAAAACTGCGCCAAAAACAAAGCATTTTTCTCATGTTCTCGCATCCGCACCGCCAAAGTTTTAATTCCCCGCATCACTAACCAACTATCAAAGGGACTTGGTACAGCACCGATCGCATTTTGGTAAAATTTCAATTGTTGATATAGTTCTTCGTTAGAAGTAACAACACCACCGCCAATGATATCGCTGTGTCCACCCAAATATTTGGTCGTACTGTGAACAACAATATCCGCGCCTAATTCCAGCGGTCTTTGAAAATAGGGACTGGCAAAAGTATTATCCACAACTAAAATCAGGTTGTGCCGCCGTGCAACTTCTGATATAATTTTAATATCGACAATTTTTAACAGGGGATTCGTGGGTGTTTCAATCCAAATCAGCTTTGTATTTGGTTGAATTGCCTTTTCAAAATCGTTTAAATCGTCAACATCTGCGTAACTTGTGGTAATACCCCAATTTTTAATTACCCTCTCCAGAACTCTATAGGTTCCACCATATAAATCGTCTCCGACGATAACATTATCGCCGTTTTTCAGCAGACTCAAAACCGTGGTTGTCGCTGCAACTCCGGAAGCAAAAGCCAAACCGTATTTCGCCCCTTCAATGGAAGCCAAAGCTTGTTCTAACGCGGTTCGGGTCGGGTTTCCCGTGCGAGAATATTCATAACCCTTATGTTGACCGATCGCTTCCTGTTCATAGGTCGAAGTCATGTAAATTGGTACAATCGCAGCACCCGTGACCGGATCGGGTGCTTGACCCTCATGGATAGCCCTAGTTTCAAATTCCATCATTCCTCCGTTTGACCGATCCAATATTTGATTAAATCGGCTCTCGTGATTAATCCTACAGGAACTTCTTCCCGTTTTATTATAATACCAGTAGTTCCAGACAAAAGCACCCGATAAGCTTCTGACATATCCACATCTTCGTCAAGAATGGGTAAACCTTTACCCATCACCGCCGAAACTTCCTGGTTAGCAAAGTTTATCCCCTCATGCAGGAGTTTCATCAAAGATGCTTCATTTAAACTTCCCACCACATCATTATTATCAATTACCGGCACTTGCGATATATTGTGTTTTCGCAGAAGTTTAATTGCTTGCATCAGCTTATCTCTTGGACTCACAGAAATGAGCGATGGAAAATCTTTCTTCTGGGTAAGTATCTCGCCGATTTTGATAGATTTTACCGTTTTACCTTCCCAGAACCCATTTTCCTGCATCCACGAATCAGAATAAATTTTATTGATGTAATTTCTGCCTGTATCCGGCAAAAGCACTACAATATGTTTGGGTTCCGACAATCTAGCCGCGTACTTTAAAGCCGCTGCTACCGCTGTTCCGCAAGAACCTCCCACCAGCAAACCTTCCTCTAACGCCAAACGTCTAGTCATATTAAAAGACTCTTTATCGCTGACTCTCACCATTTCATCTACGATTTGGCGGTTAAAAGTTTTGGGAATAAAATCTTCGCCTATTCCCTCTACTTTGTAAGACTTGGGGCTATCTCCGGAAAGGATAGAACCTTCCGGATCTGCACCTACAATGACAATATTAGGGTTTTGCTCTTTGAGGTATTTTGCAACGCCGGAAATAGTGCCGCCAGTACCCATACCAGCTACAAAAACGTCAACTTTACCGTTGCTATCTGCCCAAATTTCTGGGCCTGTCGTTAAATAGTGAGCTAAAGGATTATTAGGGTTTTCAAACTGATTTGGTCTGTAAGCTCCAGGGATTTCTTTAGCAAGTCTGTCGGCTACGCCATTGTAACTTTCTGGAGAGTCAGGGGCAACAGATGTAGGAGTAATTACAACTTCTGCACCGTAAGCTTTGAGCAAGTTAATTTTGTCCAGACTCATTTTATCGGGCATTACAAATATGCACCGATATTTTTTGATAGCAGCAACCAGGGCTAAACCTACACCAGTATTACCTGCTGTCGCCTCAATAATTGTGCCTCCAGGTTGCAACAAACCTTGTTTTTCTGCGGCTTCAATCATGGCAAGACCGATTCTATCTTTGGTGCTGCCGCCGGGATTGAGGTATTCTACTTTTGCGTAGATTGTTGATTCAATATCTTGGGTAACTCTGTTGAGTTTAATTAGGGGGGTTCTGCCGATCGCTTCCAGAATGTTATTGTAAGTTGCCATGAGCCACCTGCGGAAAATATCTCTATCATACCATGTTTCACTTCACCCGTGTTTTTGTTATGCCGCTGTCGCTAATCAGCCTCGATCGTCCTCAAGAACTCTTCGACTTTAACCACTCCTATGCCGCGAAATGGATGCAATACAAGTAAATCTTTATCTCCACTGATGATATACTGAGCTTCTCCGCTCAAGGCCAATTCTAGAACTTTATCATCTTTCGGATCGCGGCATTCTTGCACGTTCTCTACTATTTCAATTAGAACCGATCGCTCCACTATAGCTTCTAAAAACTCCTCTCGTTCTTCGCTTGTCACGTATCGATTGAATCTTTCGCGCCCTAGTACTTCATTCAATTCTTCCAACAAATTAAGCGATAGCAATACTTCTCCATTTGCTAAAGCGTATCTAAGGGCTTGAGCAGGCTTTCCATTCTCAAACAAGAGCGCACTAATAATGACGTTTGTATCAAAAACGTAGCGCATTTTACTGGTCATTGAGAATTGAGTCCAAAATTTCTGGGGTTAATCCTCGTACTCGAGCCTTTCGGCTAATTTCACTCATAACCTCTTCTAGCGTTTTTTTATTCCGAGTTGCTTCGCTAAGTTTGAGACTCAGCAGTACTTCAAGTTTACGGCGTTGTTCTTCAGATGCCGTTTCAAAAATACGGGCAACTTCAGCATTGACACGAATTGTAATAGTTTTAGTTTCCATCAGTCACCTCTTAAAAATACCTCTATCTTACCATACTTTACTTGTTTCAGCCGAATGACTTTAGGCGATCGCTTTCCTCGGTATCTTGTCTGAGTTCTGGCGAGCGAAATCCCAACACGATCCGATTCTTCGGTATCCCCGCGCTGATCAGTTCTGTCCCGACTCCTTCCTCAGTTCCATCCCGTTGAATCCAAATTTTACCATCAATAATATCCACATGAATCAGACACCCATGCACTCGTCTGGTTGCTGCGTAAGGACGATCGCACTTTCCTAAAAAAAGCGATCGCCCTCTCTCTCTTTTAACTATCAGCGGTTTTATTTCCGGTTTTTTCATCGACTATCCGCTTGAATAATTCAAACTGTTCTTGTTCCTCCTCTTTGTTCTTTGGCGGATGGAACCAGATTGCTTCAGAGTCAGGACTGCGGCGACTATATAAAACATTCAAAACTTCATCAATATCTTTATCGCCACGATGCGCGATCGCATACTCTCTCAATTCTTTTCCAGACATTTTTTCAAAATTCGGTCGCATTTAAAAACCTCCAGACTCCGTTAGGGGGTACGACAACTTGAAGTTCTTCACTGGCAAAAATGAATACAATTCCGGTTTGCGGATTAAAACGGAATAGTTCAATGTTCCGGTAGCCGTTGGACAACATCTGACAGACTCGCAGACAGGCTTGAGCTTGTTCGTCGGTTGGGTTGATGGCTGTTTCCTCAATTGTGACATACAAATTAGAATACTACAAAGTAAAGACGATCGCACGCAGAACATTTGTAGGGGCAATTCATGAATTCCCCCTACAAATGTTCTGCGTGCAAAATTAAATGCGTAATTCTTAATAAAACGGATCGCCCTCTCTCTATTTTAACTATCAGCGGTTTTATTTCCGGTCTTTTCATCCACTATCCGCTTGAATAATTCAAATTGTTCTTCTTCTTCTTCTTTTGTCTTTGGCGGGTGAAATATAATCGTTTCTGCATCTGGTTTACGGCGACTGAAAAGCACGCGCAAAGCCTCAAGATCGTCATCGCCGCCGCGATGTGCAAGTGCATAAGCTTTCAGTTCTGCATTAGTCATTGCTTCAAAGTTCGGTTTCATAGAAAATACCAAAGTCCATTAGGAGGTACAATTATTTGCAATTATGGATGTACTCTGTTAACACCTGATTAATCAACTCTTGAGCCCCTTGTTCACCCGCTTTTGTCTCGAAGTATTCCAAGATGAAGGCATCCAGCAGCAAACTTATCTGTCGCCGATCTCGTTCAACATTCGGGCTCGCGTTTTTTGGTTTCAATTCGATCGCTTGTTCTGTCCCGTCTTCCAAGACGCGAATCAAAGATCCCTTAAATCCCCGATGTCTACCAGGTTTTGCATTGCTGAAATCATATTCTTCCAACATATCTTCTGCTTCGCTTTCATCCCGTTCAAGTTTGTGATTCATAGATTCGTCGTTCATTTTTAGTCGCTAATCTAGAACTAATAATTCGTATTATATCGACTCGTTCAATGTAAGTGACAACCAACAAGCGCCCACTGCTTGATATGCCTACAATCTTAAACCGATCTTCCTCGTCAGAGTGAGCTTCATCGTAATCCTCAAGATAGAGGGGATCGTAGAAAACAGTTGCCGCCTCATCAAAGGAAACCCCATGCTTTTTGATATTAAATTGTGCTTTTTGCTCGTCCCATTCAAACCGTAATGAATCCATGCACTCTATATCTGTAACATAATACAAACATTTTCCACCATAAACCCGAAAGACCCGAAAATACCAGACTCTCCTGTGCCAGCAGAGATCGTGTAAAATGTATGTGTATGTATTTTAGTCCTATCGCCTACTGGCATCACGTTATGAATGAGGCACGCGCCCAAGCTTACGCCAATCTGATTCAACAACTCCTGACTTGCCCCAACGGTGAGGAACCAGAGATTTTACAGGCCAATTCAGAATTGATTGATGGTGAGTTTCTCCAAGTTTGCCAGATAATAGCAGAAAACTTGGCAGGGGAAGGCCAGGAAAATGCTGCTAACTTCCTACGAAATATGGCAAGTCAGTTAGCTACATATCTAGGATCGACATCATTAAATAGGACTGATTCATCACTGGCAAATAGTGACTCACAACTTAGCTTTCTATTCCAGGTATTACAGGCAACAAGCGAGAGTGATGTAAATCCGCGAGTTGTTTACCCACTATTACAAGCAAACTTAGATAAATTAAATGATAACTTTGCTCAAGTTTTAAAGGATTGGTCAACAGAAAATCCGCCAGATCAAAGTAGGACGATTGATATTTTAAATTTTAGTAACTTAATTCAGCAGTTCCCATTAGGTAGCAAAGCTAGCAACATGGAAATTGCCATCGCAGGTTATGAAATTGGAATCAGAGTTTTTAACCGTAATAACTATCCCGAAAATTGGGCAAAAATCCAAAATAATCTGGCTGCTGCCTACTATTCCAGAATCAGGGGAGAGAGGGCAGAGAATATCGAAAAAGCGATCGAATATTACACCGCCGCACTCACTGTTTACACCCGCGATGCCTTTCCCGAAAATTGGGCAACGACGCAAAATAATCTGGCAACTGCCTACTCTGACAGAATCAGGGGAGAGAGGGCAGAGAATATCGAAAAAGCGATCGAATATTACACCGCCGCACTCACCGTTCGCACCCCCGATGCCTTTCCCCAAGATTGGGCGTTAACTCAAGAAAATCTTGCCTATGTTTACATTGACCTAAAAGATAACGTAGCTGCAATTAAGCATTTCCGCTCTGCTTTAGAAATTTTGACTCATTCAGCATTTCCTTTAAAATGCCTGAAAGCAGGACGCAACCTCGGCAACCTCGCTTTTGAACTCCAAGACTGGAATAACGCCATCTACGGCTACGAAAACGCCATTGCAGCCGTCGAACAAAGTCGCGAGTGGGCAACCTCCCAACGCAGCAAGCGGGAAATCCTCCAAGATGCCCTCGATGTTTACGAAAAAATGGTGCAAGCCTGCATCAATGCGGAACGCTACGACACCGCCCTCCTCACCGTCGAACGCAGCAAATCTCGCACCCTCATCGAACTCCTCGACAGCGCCAACCTCTACCCCAAAAACGCCACTGCAGACCAAAAACAACGCCTCAGCCGCTTCCGCCGCCAAATCACCGACTTGCAGCAACAACTCGACACCACCCAACCCACCGACGCCACCGACGAACGCACAGATACCGAGACGCGAGGACAGGGAAACATCCCCACGCCACAACCAACTTCCCCAGCGACCGACAACCTCAAAACCGAATTGCAAAACCTGCAACAGCAACTCGACCAACTCCTCACCGAAATCGGCGACCCCGACTTCACCCTCACCCAAAAAGTCATTCCCCAACTCCCCGACTTCACCCAACTCCTCGACACCGAAACCGCCCTCATCGAGTGGTATCTTCCCCCCAACCCGGAAAATGGGTTTTATGTCTTTCTCGTCACCATTCCCGCCGAAGATCCCCCTAAATCCCCCTTAGAAAGGGGGACTTTGATTGACGATTCCATTCCTCCCCTTTTTAAGGGGGGGCAAGGGGGGGATCGAATCCAAATTCAACACCTCGCCTTCTCTGGCGAAGACCGCCAACAACTCGACATCCACATCGCCACTTACCGCAGCGACTACAGCCAATTTACCTGGCAAGAAGCCCTCCGTCCGCGCCTAGAAGCGATTTCCCAATCTCTGCAACTCAACTCAATCCGCGCTAAACTGCCCGAAACCATCCAAAAACTGATCCTAGTTCCCCACCTCGACTTACACCTCATCCCCCTCCACGCCTTATCGGTGGAAGGCAAAATCCTGCAAGACTGCTACCCCAACGGCATTCAATACGCGCCTAGCTGCCAATTTCTAGAACGCCTCCACCAACGCCAGCGCAACTCTCCCAATAAACCTCCCCTGTTCGCCATCCAAAACCCCACCGAAGACCTGAACTACACCGAAATTGAAGTTGAAACGATTTCTCGCCAATTCGACCCAGACACGCACATCCTCAAGCGCCGCCAAGCTACCAAAATCGCCCTTAATTCCCCAGAAACTCTCGCCAAATTAAGTCGCGCTTACTACGCCCATTTCTCCTGTCACGGCAGTTTTAACCCAAATTATCCCCTCAACTCCGCCCTAGTTTTAGCCACAGAAACCGCAATCGCAGACCCACAGCCAGCGGCAGAAACGGCGGACAGCGAAAAAGAAAAAAGATATGTTACCATCCGTGACGGTCGGCGCTTCGATACCACCACCCAAGGACTCACCCTCAGAGAAATCTTTGCCAATCTCGATTTACCCGTCTGTCGCCTCGTCACCCTTTCTGCGTGCGAAACTGGATTGGTAGATACCGCCCTCACCGATGAATATATCGGTTTAGCTAGCGGTTTCCTCTATGCTGGCGCTACCAATGTGGTCAGCAGTTTGTGGTCGGTCAGCGATTTGGCTACCGCTTTTCTGATGATTCGCTTTTATCTAGAATTGGCGAAAAAACCCAGCCTTAGCGTTGCTGTCGCCCTCAAAAAAGCTCAAAACTGGCTGCGGAATTTGTCCAGGGAAGACTTTCTCAAGGAACTGGATACCTTAAAATTGGATGAAGAACGCCGGAAAGGAATCGATCGATGGTTAATATCAAATGGTGATGAACCTTTCCCTTTTGAAGATCCCGCTTATTGGGCGGCTTTCTGTGCGATCGGACTTTAAGAACTTTCAGGGCAAATCAATTTATGGATTCTAACAAAACTCTTCTAGCTTTTCTAGAACTGCTGGAAAATAATTTTTCTCCTTTGCCTCAAGCCATGCAAGACTTACCTATCCTTAATGAAAGTCTAGCTAAATTGCCAGATGATAAAATTGAACAAGCCGTCGATCTTATTATTGGTTGGTGCGGCAAACGTCAACCGTTAGGAAAAATTCTTAACGATCCTTGCCGACAAATAAAACTCGAACATTCGATCGATCCACTTCCTGACAATTTAGACAATACTTTTCGAGAAGTTAGAAAAACAGTTCAGGAAAAAGTTGATGCCCTAAAAAAAGCACGGGATGAAAAAAATGGGTGAGCGAATTTCCGAACCGAATATTTACTTGTTTGCTTTTCATTTGACTGAGGGTTTCAACGCGACGGGAAAGGCAAACAATCTCGATTTGGTTAAGGATAGATTTCTGAAAATTCTAAAAGAATTTCAGGTAAAGTCGCTACCAGATTTACACGCACCAACAAATTATTCTATCCCGATCGAAGGCGAAGTTTATTTAGAAGAAAATCCCCACAATCCAGACATCGATCCATTAATTGTTAAAGGTTTTGTTCATCCTCTCGATCTTCGCGATAGTTACGCTTTTGGTTTAAACATCGGTTGTCCAGAACCAACCCCTAGTGACAAATATCAAGACATAGACATCACCCAGCTTGAAAAATTTCACCCCAACTGCTTCCTGCCAAATTTTGTCGAAAGTTCTCTAGGGCAAACTTTACTAATTACAGCAAAATTAACTATAGCACAGAAGCAGAAAGGCGATCGGTTTATCCGAGACTTAGCCGATAAGTGCGTTAAAAATTTCATCCCATCAGCATATCCTAACACTCTAAGGCTCGATCGCTACGGCGAACTCTTCGGTAGTCCGATTTTTGAATACGGTAATCCTAACCAACCAGATAGTTACATTCATGTCATTGTTTGGTTATTTTCTGACCCAGAAACCGAAACCAAATTTGGAGAGTGTTATCAAGATTTTTTGATATTATTGTTTTATCGCAATAAAATTATTCAATCTTATAAAAATAGCCGAGATGTTAAAATTGCAATTGCTGATGATTACCAAAAAATCGAAGAACAAATTGATAAAATCAATGGGTTGTCCTCAGAGAATTTGAGCGCAGAAGAATTAAGACAATTAAAAACCCAGTTGAAAGAACTGCCTAAAATTGCACTAGAATACGCTCAAATGCTGCGAGATTTAGAAGATTACCGCCACACGATCGCGTTAAACGATCGAAATTACTTAGATACTATTGACAGAGTGGTAGAAAAAATCACATTAAACTATCAAGATGCTTTAAATAAGCAACCGATATTTTTAACACAATTCAGTCAAAAAAATAGCAGCTATTTTCAAGAACAAATCCAAGGAAAATTAGGCTATTTCGTGCATGGTTCTGGCTTATTAGATAAAGCGATCGCATCGATCAGAGGAATTGTAGAGATCGAACAAGCAGAGATCGATCGCAACTTGCAAACCACAATCGCCGTAGTAGGCGCAGGGATAGGCGTAGCCGGGGTAGTAGCAACTAGCGCCCCATACTGGATTGATCAGAAACCGGGAGTAATAAACATTAATAAACCATTCAGTTTTAGCGCCTTTGCTACCTTCATATTAATTATCGTTATCAGCTTAGGTTCTGGCTTACTTACCTGGAAAGTTGCTACTAATTTAATAAACCGAAAACCCACTAATAAAAAAATGAAGCCGCAAAGCGAATCAACCAAAAATTAAGTTAGCTTACTCCCTTCCCAAAGTCCAGAAGTAGCAATTCCTCAAGAAGATGAAGAAGCGCGATCACCCTCCTAATTCCCCTTTTTAACCAATGGAAGAAATCTTAGAACTAAAACAACTTTTACTCCAAGGCGATATCAAAGGCGCTCTAGTCATTGCCGAAGAAATTGCAGAAATGAGTAAAAAAGATATCATCAACAACATTTATAGTTTTGCAGTAGTTCTGCTATTGCATCTAATCAAACAAAAAGTAGAAAACAGGACAACTCGCTCTTGGGATACTTCAATTAGAAATTCAGTTAGAAACATAAAGCGGCTCAATAAACGTCTCAAATCTAACGGATTCTATCTGAATTTAGAAGAATTAGAAGAAACTCTCATTGAAGCATATTATTCTGCTCTTGATGATGCTGCTTTAGAAACTCTTGAAGGCATTTATGAAGCGCGACAACTAAAAACAATGGTTAAAGAAGATGACATTATAGCTAGTGCCTTAGCTTTGATTACTTCTACCGAATCTACTGAAAAACCTCAATAAATTAGCTATGAAAAAGCCCCAGGACAAGGTGCTGATATGTCATCTCTTCCCCAGCAAGCAGAAAAAGAGCGATCGCACATTTCTAAAAAAGGTACGTAGTTGCGCGTTAGGGCTAGATTGTGCGCTAAAGCGCACCT
>NZ_JAIQZM010000051.1 GCF_023333595.1 Argonema galeatum A003/A1 | reverse complement strand
TTTCGCTTCGCTTGCGCTGTGCTTTTCCGACCGCTTAATCAATATAACAACTCTACAATCTCCTGTCAAGGGGAAAAGTCAAAAAAGTTTGATAAAGTCTCAAAACCGCTCAGGCGAAGGTTTTTAGGGCACAATGATTGAGTAAATCAAACAGCTGGCTACTCTTGCGGGGAAAAAATCTGTGAACTTTCAGTCGATCATTGCCCAGCTAAATCAGTTTTGGAGCGATCGCAGCTGCCTCATTGCCCAGCCCTACGATATAGAGAAAGGAGCAGGCACCAAAAATCCTCATACATTTTTAAGAGCGATCGGGCCAGAGCCTTGGTCAGTCGCGTATGTCGAGCCTTGTCGCCGTCCTGGGGATGGACGCTATGGGGAAAATCCGAACCGCTATCAGCACTACTACCAGTACCAAGTACTGATTAAGCCAACGCCTCCGAATATCCAAGAAATTTATCTGGATTCTCTTAGGGCGCTGGGTATCCGTCCAGAAGATCGCGATATTCGCTTTGTGGAAGATAACTGGGAGGATGCAGCGGTAGGAGCGTGGGGAGTAGGTTGGGAGGTCTGGCTAGATGGGATGGAGATCACCCAATTTACTTACTTCCAGCAGTGTGGAGGTATTGATTGTCGTCCAGTCTCCATCGAAATCACATACGGACTGGAGCGACTGGCGATGTATCTTCAAGAGACGGATGCGATCGCTAAGATTCGCTGGACGGATGAGCTTACTTATGGAGATGTTCACCTCCAGGGTGAGATAGAACAGTGTATCTATAACTTTGAGGCTTCCAATCCAGATATGCTCTTCACCCTGTTTAACCTTTATCAGCAGGAAGCAGATCAATTAATTGGACGAGAACTTGTTCTACCAAGTCTTGACTACGTTCTCAAGTGTTCTCATACTTTTAACTTGTTGGATGCTAGAGGAGTTATTTCGGTAACTGAGCGGACTCGCTACATCGGCAGAATTCGCCACCTAGCCCGACAAGTGGCCCAACTTTACTTACAACAACGGGAGAAGTTGGGTTTTCCATTACTGAGAGGACAGCAGACTGAACAGCAGTCATCAGTTCAACTGGTATCGTAAAAACAGCAACTGAAAAGGCTTTCTAAGAACCGATCATGAGTGCAGCCACCAGCGGTGTTATTCTGTGTCTGGCCTATATTATTGGCCTATTGTCTACAGCATTTACCTGGGGAGGTTATGCTGTACTGGCTTTAGGGGTCGGAGCCGCAGCAGTCCTGCCGCGTTTGTGGCGAAAAGGCCCCAAATCGTGGTTATGGCTGGCAGCTGGTTTTGTGGGATTGCTAGCAAGCCTATATTTCCAGGCAAGGGTGCCACATCCGGCGGCTAATGATATTAGCCAGAACGATCGGGCTCTGCAACAGGTGGTCACGGTACGGGGTAAAGTTGAAAGTATGCCCCGCCTTACCCGAAATCAAAGAGTTCAGTTTTGGTTAAAGGCAACTCAATTAGACGAAGTTGTCGGAAGCGATCGCCCGATGGATATAGGCAAAGAAGTCACGGGGAAGCTATACGTGACAGTGCCCTTACTACAAGGTACTGCTCTATATCCAGATGAAGCGATCGCAGTTACAGGCACTCTATACAAACCCGAACCCGCCGCAAATCCAGGCGGCTTTGATTTTAAAGCTTACCTAGCTCAAGAAGGCGCTTTTGCAGGTCTTAAAGGTCGTCAGGTAAGTTTTGCCGATGAAGAGACAGCTTCCCAATGGGGATGGTGGACTATCCGACAGAGAATTATCCGCTCCCAAACTCGTTGGTTGGGCGTCCCCGAAGGACCATTTGTCAGTGCGATGGTTCTGGGAAGCCAGACAGTAAACTTGTACCTGTCTCCCCAAATCAGAGATATGTTTGCCAGAGTTGGTTTAGCTCATGCTTTAGCAGCATCTGGCTTTCAAGTATCCTTGATTCTGGGCATTGTCTTAACGCTGACCAGACGGTTGTCAGCGCGGACGCAATTTGGCAGCGGCGTTCTAGCTCTAGCTTTTTTTCTGGGTTTGTCAGGGCCACAAGCACCAGTGCTGCGAGCTGCGGTCATGGGATTTGGGGCATTAATTGCTCTTGTAGCGCAGCGGAAAATGAAGCCATTGAACTCGTTGCTAATTAGTGCCACCCTTTTACTCCTGTTCGATCCCCTCTGGATTAGGGATTTGAGTTTTCAACTGAGTTTTCTGGCAACGTTGGGATTGTTGGTAACAGTGCCAGCCTTAATGAAAGGACTGGACTGGTTACCGCCACTATTCGCTTCGGTTATAGCGATTCCTATTGCAGCTTCCTTGTGGACGCTACCACTGCAATTATATGCCTTTAAAGTAATTTCTCCTTACAGCATCCTGGTAAATGTAATCAGTACAATACTTGTCACAATTATTAGCATCGGTGGATTTATCAGCGCGATCGCAGCATTGGTTTGGCCCTTGGCAGGAAGCGCTTTAGCTTGGCTGCTATACTACCCCGCGCACTGGTTAATTTTATTAGTCGAATTTTTTGGCAAGTTACCAGGAAATTCTGTAGCTGTTGGAGCTATTTCTACTGTACAGTTGATTGCACTCTACGGGCTGATTTGCTTAGTTTGGCTTGTGCGTTGGTTGCATCGGCGTTGGTGGTTGGCTGGAATTATGGCGATCGCTCTAGTCATTATCCCAGTTTGGCAAACCAAAGCCACGTTATTTAGAGTAACTGTACTGGCAACAGCTAGAGAACCTGTAATGTTAATCCAAGAGAATGGACAAGTTGCATTAATTAATAGTGGAGATGCCAATACAGCCCGTTTTGCCGTGCTACCTTTTTTGCAGCAGGAAGGCATTAATAAAATTGATTGGGCGATCCGCACTGAGGCGAACGCTGCCAACTCCCAGCAGACGGCGAATAGTGGATGGGTTACAATTTTAGATCGTTTACCTATTGCGACTTTTTACGATAATCCCGGCCCAAAAGCAGACTCTACCAATCAGTCTTCTATTTTGGGCGCAGTGCAAGCCCGTCAAGGAATTTACCAAACTTTGACAACTGGTCAAACTGTGCAAATTGGTTCCACAACGGTTAAGTTGATCAATGCTGAATTGCCTGTGTTGCAGTTCCAGATTAAAGAACAGAGTTGGTTATTGCTTGGGCATCTTCAGCCAGATCGACAAAAGGCGTTAGCAATCCAAGGAGGATTGCCAAGGTCTCTAGCGCTTTGGTGGTCTGGAGAGCGTTTAACGCCAAATTTGCTAAAAGTGGTACAACCAGGAGTAGCGATCGCTTCATCTAACTCAGTTGATTTAGATACTGCTACCCAGTTGCGTAAAGCTAAAGCACAAGTTTACAGCACAGGACGCGATGGAGCCATCCAATGGACTCCAAGCGGGGGATTTGAGACAACGCGGGAATCAACAGAAAACGAAACTTCCCTGTTTTAAAAAGCTGACAAATCGCTGCCAAAGTGCTAAGATATATATCGCACCTATTGGAGAGGTGGCAGAGTGGTTGAATGCGGCGCACTCGAAATGCGCTTTAGCGGTAACGTTAACGTGGGTTCAAATCCCACCCTCTCCGTTGAAAACAACCGAACTAAAGATAAATAAAATCAAAAACTCGGATCGAGATAGTTGTGTTTTGAGGTGTTCAGTGTAAAATTTAGTTAATGATTTCATTATTCTCATTTAATAAGTAGGTCTTGTTAAGAATAAAAGACCTATCCTTTTTTGACAACAATCAGCAAAACCAGCACGCAGTAAGGGTTTTGCTGATTGTTGTCGCCCCGTTAGGATATCCTGGATGTTGTACCGATTTGGGAGAGGCAGGAAGAGGTATCTAAGCAGTTAGATCCCTTCGCGTTCTAGGAGTGGGTGGTTTCACGCAAGTCCAACTAGCTTGGCGCTCATTTCCCACATACGCTCAGCTTTTTCATCATCGCGTGCTTGGGGAGAGACTTTTTGAACAAAGGATTTGCGATCTTTCTTCTGGCGATTCCCCCAACTCCAGTAGGCACCGGATTGTCTATATTCAGGGTCGGCGACTACTGCTGCAACCCGTTCGCCTGCCAATTCTTGAGAGACATACCCTCCTGTGATGTACTTCTGGAACAATGGGAAGAGTGTCTGAAATAGGGGATAGTGGTTGCGGAATAGGGGCGTTTCGGCAACGCATCCGGGATAGAGAGAAGTGAAAGTGATGCCTGTTGAATCGTGATAGCGCCGATGCAGTTCTCGCACGGTCAATATGTTGCAGACTTTGCTGTCTTTGTAGGCTTTGACGGGTTCAAATTCTTTGCCGTCAATCATCGATATCGGTTCTTTAAATCCTGCTGCAAAGCCATCGAGATTTCCTAAGTCTGGCTGTGGGGGAATTTTGCCGCCCAGTTCGTCTGGATTGTGGGTGACGGTTCCTAAAATGACGAGTCTGCGATCGCGATATGATGATCTCTTCAGGTCTTCCAGCATGATCTTGCACAGGAGGAAATGACCGAGATGATTGGTGGTAACAGTCAATTCGTAGCCTTCTGGGCTTCGCAAAGGCTCTTTTAATAAGGGCATATAAATTGCGGCGTTGCACACCAAAGCGTCCAAGGACAGCCCCCGTGCCCTGAAGTTCTCTACAAACCGTCGAACGCTCTGTAAGGAACCTAAATCGATATGTATGAGGGTGTAGCTGCCTTGGGGCATTCCTACTGTTTCGGCTGCTTTTTGTGCTTTCTCTAAATCTCTACAGGCCATTACCACGTGCCATCCCCTTTGGGCAAGTGCTTTTGCACCATACAAGCCGACTCCTGATGAGGCACCCGTGATTACGACTGTTGACTTCCGTGGTTGTTCCATTCTGCTCAAACTCTATTGACCATCGTTGACTGTTTCTAGGATCTCATAACATTTTAGATTTTAGATTTTAGATTTTACAGAACTTACGCTTTTAAGGCGCTTTTACCCCCAGATGTAGAGTCAATTCATGAATTGACTCTACATCTGTAGTGGATGAGGCGATAAAATGCGTAAGTCCTATTTGAGAAACTCTTGCTACGAAAGAGTCTGAGTGGCGGCTAGTGCGATCGCTCTCGGTAAAATTATATGTTCCTGAACTTGGATGCGATCGTGCAAAGTATCTGGAGTGTCATCAGGCAGTATTGGCACTGCTGCCTGCATCAAAACTGGGCCGCTATCCACTTCTGGCACAACTAGATGAACGGTACAGCCAGTAATTTTTACACCAGAGGCAAGGGCTTGCTCTACAGCCTTCGCACCCCTAAAACTAGGTAATAAACTGGGATGAATATTAATCACTCGGTTGGCAAAGGCATCAATTAATACGGGGGTGACAATTCGCATCCAACCGGCCATAATTACCAAATCGACGCCGAATTGTCGGAAAGTCTCGACAATTTTGGCATCTAAATCTTCGCGCTTGCGATAATCCCGGTGATTGATGAGGACTGAGGGGACGCCCCAGCGTTCGGCTCTTGCTGCCACTTTTGCACCGGGATTATTGTAAATTACGGCCTGAATTTGGGCTTGGAGTCGTTTAGATGCGATCGCTTCGGCAACTGCCTCAAAATTACTACCGTTCCCAGAAGCCATTATCCCCAATTTTAAGGGAAAGCTTGGGATGATGCTAGAGCAAGGAACATCGGGTGAAATCAAGCTAGGGGTAGAATTAGCTGGTATTGGATTAGCAGTCATGGCAGCTGGGAGGAAAAATTGCTCAGGCCAAAAGTATATGGTAAATCTTGGTTGGATAACGATGATCGAGCAGCCTGGGTTTTCTTAGCCCCAGCACTTATTTTACTGGGCGTTTTTGTCCTGGGGCCGATCGCCTACCTGTTTTACCTTAGTTTCACTGCCGGTAACTTCACTCAAGCTGGCACTCGTCTGGTAGGTTTGAAAAACTACTGGCGCTTACTGCTGACCCCTGATTTTTGGCAAGTTCTGGGTAATACCGCTTATTTTACGATCGCCACCGTCATTCCCAGCCTAGTTATCCCGTTAGGATTAGCCGTATTGTTGAACCGCACCGTAAAATGGCGGGGAATACTGCGAACTGCTTATTTTATTCCCTCAATTACATCCTTAGTTGCGGTTGGATTGGGATTTCGCTGGCTGTTTCAAACCGAAGGGCCAGTCAATGCCCTCCTTAATTTTATGGGAATTGAACCAATTCCTTGGTTAGGTAGCACAACTTGGGCGATGCCTGTGTTGATTTTATTGAGTACCTGGAAGCAGCTGGGTTTTAATATGGTGGTATTTCTGGCAGGACTGCAAGCAATTCCACAGCAACTTTACGAAGCAGCTGAGTTAGATGGAGCCGATTTCTGGCAACAATTGTGGCATATTACCCTGCCTGGATTGCGACCTACTATAGTATTTGCCACTGTCACTACTGTGATTTTTACACTGCGGAGTTTCGAGCAGGTTTACGTCATCACTGGCGGCGGGCCGTTGAACTCTACCAATTTGCTGGTTTACTACATTTATGACCAAGCATTTGCTCAGTTTGATTTCGGCTATGCAGCGGCTGCCGCAACGGTATTGTTGGTGGTAACCTTGTTGTTGGTTTATCTACAATTGCGTACTTGGGGCGAGGAAACATGAATTCTTATGCGATTTTTCAAGGGAAAAGCGATCTAAGGTCAGAAACAATTCAAAAACAAAGATAAAAATCTCGATTAAGGTTTACGCAATTGCCCCCCTTACCCCCCAAGTTTGGGGGGAAGAGGACTTTTCTAGCCCCAAGTTTGGGGGTAATATCGTGTGCGGTAGCATCGGTAGTACATAAGTGATATCTGTAAATTTTCTGTTGTCATCGTTTGTCATCGTTGGTTAAAATTTAACCGCAGATGAAGAATGATGAACGCAGATAAACGCAGATATGCGATCGCAAATTTTTTATGTTACCGGATATGATATAACAGGAATTTTCTCACCCCAAATTTTGGGGGTCGGGGGGGCAAAATCTAAGCTTGTTCGTAAGTCCTATCGCTTTTTGAATTGTTTTTTGTGCTAGCCAACTGGATATCCAGCTTGGGCTAGAGCTTCTCTAATTTCTGTTTCAGGCTGTTGCGTTTGGATGCTGACAATTTTAGTTTTGGTGTCAGCTTGCACCTCAGCAGTTGGATCGACCTGTTTGACTGCTTTAGTAATGGTATCTGCACAGGCAGAACAAGCCATAGTAGGAACTTTCAATTCTAGTGCCATGAAATTCTCCTTGTGTTTGATAGCAAATGGGATAATAGTATCCAAAACCATGTTTTAGGTTTTGAAGAACTTATAGTTATAAGCTAAACCCTCTAGTCAACTGGAAAGTCAAGGGTATACTACAGAATTTAATATTTTCTTAAGCTTCTCGCTCTGCCAATTACATTTTATGTGGGATGCTGGTGCGGCAACTGGTAGAAGAATAGTTGGGTATAGCCTCACCCGTGATAACTGCATATAGTACATCTGGATCTAGATCGGCTTCATTAGGCCAGACTATGGTTCCCAATTCCGAGTTTAGCTGCACTTGATTAAAGTAAAAAACTTCTTTGAGGTAAGCAAAAATGCCCGAAAATTTGATTAACTGACTCACATCCACTACAGCTTCAATTCCATCTTCAAAGCACAGGTGAAGTTTGTATTCTTATAACGGTTGTACAGCAACAATATCTTTAAGCATATATTACTCCAATGGTTGTATTTTCTCTGTTTGTGACATTGTGGCGGGCGCGTTCCCAGTTTCCTAGAAGTTCTGTTTGGTGAAGGGATGCCCACTCTACCACAATCCCTAAGACTCTAGGGGAAAGTTCTCCTTCCAGCGCAGATAGGGTTTGAATGGCAATAATAGCTTTTTGCTGCCCATACCGAATATAAAAATGCGGTGGCGAATGGTCGTTATAGTACATTGATAATGATTATGCCAAAGAAACGGCTAATTTCAGGCATTATACAGACATTCCTCAAATCTCTTTTTAGGGTATTTCATTTTGTTTATGGATCTGCAACAAACTGCACAATTACTTGCGAATGGTATTGCCGTGGGGAGCATTATTGCCCTAGCAGCAGTCGGGCTAACGCTGACTTATGGAATATTGCGGCTTTCCAATTTTGCTCACGGTGATTTTATGACGCTGGGGGCCTATCTTACCTGGCTAGCTAATACGAATGGGGTAAATATCTGGCTGGCTCTAATTTTAGGGGCAATAGGAACGGTGGGGGGGATGCTGTTGTCGGAAAAGCTGCTGTGGTCGCCGATGCGTGAGCGCCGCGCCACTTCCACCACTCTGATTATCATCTCCATCGGACTCGCCTTGTTTATCCGCAACGGGATTATCTTCATCTGGGGGGGTGGAAACCAGTCTTATGATTTGCCAGTTGCCTCAGCTATAGACATCCTGGGCGTCAAAGTAGCCTTTTACCGTATCGTGGTGGTAATTTTAGCAATCCTGGCAATTGTCGGGCTGCACTTGCTCTTGGAGAATACCAAAATGGGCAAGGCGATGCGGGCGGTGGCGGATAATGTCGATCTAGCCCGCGTGACTGGCATCAATGTCGATCGCGTCGTTATTTGGACTTGGGTGATTGCTGGCACTTTAACGGCGTTGGGTGGCGGTATGTATGGACTGATCACCGCCGTGCGGCCAAATATGGGCTGGTTTCTAATTCTGCCAATGTTTGCCTCTGTGATTCTGGGGGGCATTGGTAACCCTTACGGTGCGATCGCCGGTGCCTTTATAATTGGGATCGCCCAAGAACTGCTGCCCTACCTATCAACTGCATTAGCAGAATCCCTCAACCTTCCCTGGCTAGGCATTGGCTATCAATACAAGCAGGCTGTCGCACTTTTAATTATGGTATTAGTGCTGCTCGTCCGTCCCCAAGGTTTGTTCAAAGGCACGCTGTGAGCAGCACTAATAACATAGGTAGGATTTATGCAGAAACCGGGTTTCTTTAAGAGAATACGTCGTTTGGGCGATCGATCTCAGTCCAGAAACCCGGTTTCTTTCCGAACAGTGGGTAAGTCCTAATCCGATCGAATCGTCGAAACTATACCAAAATGTGGAAATAATAGGCTGCTACCAGGAAGTTGACACCTAAAAGAAACAGGAACCAGCCTGTGCGATAGGGGTAGGGGGGTGTTGTGGAAGGACGAGTAGCAGCAGTAGTTTTCGTAGCTTTAGCAGTCATAGGGCATTCTCCTAATTTTGTGACTTGATTAACAGATACCAAAAATCGATCCCCAGTAGCACAACCTGCGAGAAAGATTTACAGGTTTGGTAGCTATACCCCAAGTTACAAACCTTTACGCAGGTTTTCTCAAACGTTCTCACCCGCGTGGTATGAGCTGCGAACGAGTGGCCCGGAACGAACATGAGCAAAGCCCATTTTGAGTGCGATCGCACCCAGGTTGTCAAATTCTGCTGGCGTCCAGTACTTTTGCACTGGCAGATGTTCTAGGGAGGGGCGCATATATTGACCCAAGGTAATGCGATCGCACCCCACCGCCCTTAAATCCGCCATTGTCTCAATTACTTCGGCTTCCGTTTCCCCATGTCCCAACATCAACCCCGATTTGGTAGCAATTGTGGGGTCAAGTTCTTTGACGATCTGGAGGACAGCGAGAGTGCGATCGTACTTAGCCCCCCGCCGCACCGGGCCTTGCAGCCGTCGCACCGTCTCCACATTGTGGTTGTAACAAGCTGGATTTGCCTTCACCACCGTAGCAACCCGTTGGCGCTGTTTTTCCTCTGGCATGAGCCGCTCATCACCCTGTCCGCCCCAAAAATCCGGCGTCAGCACCTCAATCTGGGTTTGGGGGTTCAGCTGGCCAATAGCCTGCATCGTCGCCGCAAACCAACTCGCACCCCCATCCGCCAAATCGTCTCGCGCTACCGAAGTCAGCACCACATAGCGCAAACCCAGCAACTGCACAGATTCTGCCACCTTTTGGGGTTCCTGGGAGTCTAGGGGCATAGGCGCGTGACCTTTATCCACTTGACAAAAACCGCAAGCCCTAGTGCAAACTGGCCCCATCAACAGAAAAGTTGCCGTTTTTTGGGAATAGCACTCGCCTCGGTTGGGACAGCGCCCTTCTTCACAAATCGTATGAATCTGGCGCTGCTTAATAATGCGCTGCACCGTGGAGATTTCGCTGGCTTTGCCAATACCTCGACTTCGCAACCAAGGCGGCATAGCCTCAATTTCAGACCGCATCTGGGAATCCGCTTTTGGGGTTAGGGCAGTTGGATGAGCTTCAGAAGGCATAGGAGATGAGTACTTATACGTTAAAACAGGGTACCGGCTTTTTTTAAATTGCTATGCCTCAAATTGTAGAGCTTTAGCTAAACTGGCATTATGTTAGAAAGCCACCTCGGACTCCAACCGCACTTGAATCTCGGTCAGGGTACTCCGCCTGGGCTGTACTTACGCTCATCTCAGGGAAAATGCTGCTAGGGTAGACAAGGAACTGGTAGGATCGGTGGATAGACATAAAAATATTAGTCGTAGTAGACAGTTTCAATTGTCGGTACTCAGACTAAGGCTTGTGAGTATAGGGGATTTCTATATACTTACTTTAGACAAGTAAAACATCGTTCAATGCCAAGCTCAAACAAAGACTACTATGGTTGATTGAAACACTTTGGATTCCATCGTGTCTACCTGAGTCGGCTGTAGGGTTACAATAAACTCTGCTCGTACCGGACAGCCGACAAAACAAAAAAACTCCAAACCGTGTTAGCGCAACAGTGTGCGGCACGGTGAAGAAGCCCACTCGATCGCATTAATTTCAGAACAAAGTTACAGTCCCCGCCAGAGGAATCGGTCGTGCCTAAAATCCTGGTTATTGACGACAGCGGAGTCATCCGAAAAACCGTAAAAGATATGTTGCCTGCGGCTAAGTTTGAGATTATCGAAGCCAAAGATGGCGTAGAAGGACTCAACTTAATGCGTAAGGAACGTCCGAACTGGATTATGTTGGATTTCATCCTGCCCAAAAAAAGTGGTTGGGAAGTTTTTCAGGAAATTGAAAAACAACCAGAATTGCGGACGATTCCTTTAGTGGTAATGTCAGGTCGTAAAGACGAAGTTACTAAAGAAATTGGGGAACCATTTGAGTTTTTTGAATTTCTGCCAAAGCCGTTTGACCAAAAGCAACTGATGGCAGCTCTTAAAACGGCGCAGGAGAAATCGAAAAAACCGCGAGCGAGTGTCGCGCCTGCGGCTAAAGCAGCACCAGCGGCAGCACCAGCGGCAGCACCAGCGGCAGCCCCAGCAGCAGCACCAGCAGCAGCACCAGCGGCAGCAGCGAGCGATGGAGCAGCAGCAGGGGAAATCCAAGCTCTGAAACAGCAAATGGCTAAGATGCAGGCTGAGATAGATGCGTTGAAAAAACAAAACCAGCAGATTATGGGTTTTCTCCAAAAGATGAAAAAGTAGTAGCTACTATTTCAAGGTGATTATTTACGCCAAGTAGCACGATGCTGCTAGGCGTATTTTTTTAGCTCAAGTTCCTTCAGTGATTCTGCGGTGCTGCTATTAGCTGTTGGAATCGAGGCTTTAAAAAGGCTTTAACTTCCTCCAGACTTACGTGCGTATTTTGCCACGCCTCACGCGCACTCAAGCGTTCAGACCAGGCACTCACCTGGGGATAATTATCTAGAGGCACACCTAGCGCAGGCATCCAAGGCACGACTGTTCCGGCGACGAGTTCGGCTAGAGTGATGGTAGAGCTACCACCAAAATAAGGGCTAGACCTCAGTAACCCCTCAAAAAATTTCAGTACCGTGTGTATTCGCTGTTCTGCTTGTTCCAGCTTCTGTGGGTCATCCGTAGGAATGCCCAACATCCGATAAGTCAAAGGATTCATAGCAGGAAACAGTTCGTTGACAGTCACCAATTCCACCATCCGCACTGTTGCTAGAGCTTTGGCATCTGTAGGCAGCATAGCAGGCGTGGGGTACTTCGCCTCCAGATAGTCGAGGATTGCCAAAGATTCTACGATGCTAAAATCATCATCGACTAAAACGGGGATGTGGTGGAAAGGGTTAATCGCTAGAAAGTCTGCTTGCAACTGATCCCCATCCAAATTGAGCGTCACCAGTTCAAAAGGAATCTGCTTCTCTAGCAGTGCAATCCAGACACGGCGAGAGTTTGGGGAAATGGGTGTGTGGTAAAGCTTGAGCATGGCATCTTGGGTTAAGGTGGGGTTCTGAATTTAAGCGCGGCGCAGTAGACGTATTAATACTAACAAGCCCAAAGCGATCGCTAAACCACCAGCTGTCGCAGCTAGAGCAAGTTGATTAGCCTGACGCACAGCAATTGCTACAAATGCCCAAATAATTACCAGGGGATAAGCTATATCAGCTCGTTTAGCCGTAATTGTGGCCGCAATCCCCGCTGCGGCAATCAGCATGATTGCTGTCCATACTTGCGGACTAATTCCCCAACCGTTCCAATTAATACTGTAGAGCGCGATCGCCACATTGACAATCGTCGCCACACTAATCCAACCCAGATAAATACTTAAGGGAATATGTACAAACCACAACTCTTTTCTGCTAACTCTTTCTAAACCAATCCCCAGGCGCAGATAAATAGCAATTAGTGGTAGCAAAATCATCACCATTGCCAGTAAAGAAAGTGCGAACAAGCGATACTGAAACAGAAATATCCAGATAATTTGAGCAAAACTGGCTACTGCTAATAAATAGCCGATTTTATGTAAGCTCGGATTTTCTCGTTGAGCGGGTAGTACTTGATAAACCCCTAAACTAATCAACCCCAAATAAATAAGTCCCCAAATTGCGAAGGCATAGTTGGCGGGAATGATTTTAACCTCTCCGAAAAAAGTGTTAGAAATTTCGCCAATTGTAAGCTCGTTGAGGGGAGCAATATTGGCTAAAATATTGAGTGAGAATGCGGCAAGGATCGCAATCAAGTTTACCCATTGCTTGAGAATTTTTGAGTCGAAGCGGCCAGAGTTTGAGTTCATACGTATGGATACTCCTGTTGTTTTAATAGCAAATCGCCCTCAGCCTAGAAATGCTGGGGCTACGCAGGCTATATAGCTGCTATTTCTTTAAGCTTAAGCATTTTTTTAGAATTATGACCGACGCTAGAACACCGGATGGGGATGAGAAACCGGGTTTATTTGGTTGTAAAGGTCGAGATTTCGTTGATTTATAGCCACAGTCAGATATGTTAAGACAGTATAGAGCTATTCCTCGCAAGGAAGCGACTGTGTTTGCACGGCTTCCGTTGCACTTTGCTATAACCCGCATATTGCCGGTTTCTGGGATTACTGAAGCGGCGTTCTAGTTCCTTGGCGATATTATTGGTAAGCACGCTTAAACTCTTTTGGACGGTTCACTCAGTCGGAGGCAAGAGTTACTGGATAACTTGGCTACTCAAAAAAAAGAAATAAGCGTGATAATTTAATGATAGTTAGCAGAGCTAAGAGATTATCTCTGGATGGGAGGAAGTGATGAATAGCAGTGCCATTTTGTGTGTAGATGACGATCCATTCGTTTTAAAACTGCTCCTGGAGCAATTAAAGCGCCACTTGGGAGATAGTTATTACATTGAAGTGGCAGGAAGCAGCAAAGAAGCTTTAGAAATTGCTGAAAAATTGCATGACGAGGGAATAGAAATTAATCTAATTATCTTCGCTCAATTCATGCCAGGGATAAAAGGAGATAAACTGCCGATCGCGTTTCAGACGTGGTATCCAAAAATGTTGCAAATAGCGTTAACTGAACAGGCAATTACTGAGGCAGAAATCGATCCCGTTAACGCTGCCAACTTTTATCGCTACATTGCTAAACCTTGGAATGAAATTGACCTAGTATTGACTGTAAAGGAAGCCCTGCGGCGTTATACACAAGAGCGACAATTAGCTAAACAAAATGCGGTACTGAAAAAATTAAAGACGTCCCTAGAACGAAAATTTGCAAAGCGTACTCTCGAACTGACCGCAGCCAATACCCGACTTCAACAGGAAATTATCGATCGTAACTTACTTGAGGAAAAGCTGAGTTTTTCTGAGCGGAAAATACGTGCAGTCTTCGAGGCGATGACCGACATTGTACTGATAGTTAGCGAAGAAGGAGCCATAGAAGTTGTACCGACAAATCCGGCTCGATCGGGCCAAACTGACGCCAATTTGCTCAACTTAACTATAGAACAATTTTTTCGGGAAGAGTCAGGGGAAGTTTGGTTCGGCAAAATACGGCAAGCACTAGAAGAAAACCAAGCGATCGATTTTGACTACAGCCTACCCCTTGACAACGAGGAAGTTTGGTTTGCCGCCTCCCTTTCCCCTTTACCCAACAACTCGGTCATCTGGGTAGCGCGTAACATCACCGAACGCAAGCAGGCAGAGGCAGCAATGCAGGAAGCAAAAGCGGCTGCCGAAGCTGCAAACCGCGCCAAAAGTACCTTTCTTGCCAATATGAGCCACGAATTGCGATCGCCCCTCAACGCCATCCTTGGCTTTGCCCAAATAATGAGCCTCAGTCAAACCCTACCCTCCGAACACGGTGAAAATCTCGGTATCGTTAGGCGTAGCGCCGAACACCTGCTCACCGTGATCGATGACGTACTAGACATGGCCAAAATTGAGGCCGGACGCACCACCCTCCACGAAACTAACTTCGACCTCCATCGCCTGCTGAACGACTTGAAACAAATGTTTCAACTCAAAGCTGAAGATAAGGGATTGGAGTTAATTTTTGTTTCCTTAGACGTGCCTAAATATGTGCGAACCGATCAAGTTAAATTGCTTCAAGTCTTGATTAACTTAATGACCAACGCGATTAAGTTTACAACATCGGGCACAGTGTCGGTAAGGGTAAGACGGGGAATGGGCGAGTGGGAAGTGGAGCGTAGGGGAGGCTGTAGCGCGACTCGCTGTTCCCTACATTTTGAAGTTGAAGACACGGGTGATGGCATCGATCCCGACGAGTTAGATAGTGTATTTGAAGCCTTTGTGCAAACAAAAACAGGACAACAAGCGCAGGAAGGGACAGGCTTAGGGTTGCCTATTAGCCGGAAATTTGTCCAACTGATGGGTGGCGAAATAACTGTCAGCAGTGAAGTTGGCAAAGGCACCACCTTCAAATTCGATATTAAAATCAGCCAGATAAAGGCTACTGAGATCGAGAGCAAACAAGCGACACAGCGAATCATTGGCTTAGAACCGAACCAACCTCGCTATCGCATTCTGATTGTGGACGATAAATGGGACAATCGCCAGCTACTTGTAAAACTGCTTTCCCCACTTGGTTTTGATATCAAAGAAGCCAGCAACGGTAAAGAGGCTATTGAGATATGGGAATATTGGGAGCCGCATCTGATCTGGATGGACATGAAGATGCCGGTAATGAACGGGTATGAAAGTACCAAACGGATTAAAGCGACCGCTAAAGGCCAAACCACTGTCGTGATTGCTCTAACAACCAGTAGCTTTCAGGAAGACGAAGCCATTATTCTAGAAGTTGGTTGCGATGATTTTATCCGCAAGCCCTTCCGAGAAGAAGATCTCTTTAAAACAATGAATAAACATATTGGGGTGCTATATGTTTACGAACAACTAACCCACTCGCCAGCTTCAACCAAAACGGACGCGCTGGTTCTCAAACCGGATGTCGTTGCTGCCTTACCTGCTGATTGGTTAGCTTCCCTGCAACAAGCTACAATCGAGTGCGATTTAGCGATGATGCTGCTCCTGATCGACGAAATTCGCGAACAAGACGATCGGATTGCTAATGCGCTAGCTTATTTAGCTAACAATTTTCAGTTTGAAGAGCTATTAAACTTAATCCAGAGCGAGACAGTTTAAATATGACCCAAAAGCAAGTTAATGACTTTAAAGCAAATATTTTAGTCGTTGATGATAACGCCGAAGATTTGAAACTTTTAATGGGTATGTTGTCATCAAAAGGGTATAGAGTCCGGGTAGCCCCGAATGGGTCACTGGCTCTCAAGTCTGTGAAATCAAGTCCTCCAGACTTAATTTTGCTTGACATAATGATGCCGGGAATTGATGGCTATGAAGTCTGCCAACACCTAAAAGAAAATTCCCAAAGTAGCGATATTCCCATTATCTTTTTCAGCGCATTGAATCAAGTTTTCAATAAAGTAAAAGCCTTTTCAATCGGAGGAGTAGATTACATCATCAAACCGTTTCATGAAGAAGAGGTTTTGGCTCGCGTTGAGAATCAATTGCGCGTGCAGTCATTACAAAAGCAGTTAGCCGAACAAAATGCACAACTACAACAAGAAATTTGTTATCGCATTTGTGCAGAAGAAGCATTGCGATCGAGCGCCAACAAGCTACGCGAGCAGAACATTATATTGGCGAATCTAGCTAAAATTAAAGCCCTCAATCAGGGAAATGTTAAAACTGCTATCCAAGAAATTACAGAAGTGACTGCCCATAATTTAGCCATTGAAAGAGCTAGTGTATGGCTGTATGAAGAGACAAAGACAAAACTGAAATGCTTTGACTTATTTGAGCATAGTCTTAACCAACATAGCCAAGGATTTGAACTGACAATATTAGACTATCCGGCTTATTTTCAAGCTTTGGATCGAGACGAACCGATCGCATCTGTGGACGCGCACGCCGATCCTAGAACTAAAGAGTTTTCCGAGTCTTACCTAACTCCATTAGGCATTAGCTCTATGCTCGATACACCCATTCGACTGGGGGGGGCGACGGTGGGAGTTTTATGTTTGGAACACATCGGATCTGCTCGTGATTGGACACCAGAAGATCAAAATTTCAGTCGCTCGATCGCAGATTTAATATCTTTGGCACTCGAAGCAAGGGAACATCATCGCGCCGAAGCAGCGAGACATTCCTCTGAAGAAAAATTAGCATCCGCCTTTCGATCTTCTCCAGATCCGATCGGACTGGTAACTTTCCCCCAGGGACGCTACATAGAAGTCAACGATAGCTTCTGTAACTTTTTTGGTTATTCTCGCGCACAGACAATCGGTCGCACCGTCCGAGATCTGAATATGTGGGTCAATCTAGAAGATCGCCACAAAATCCTCCAGATCGTGCAAGAGAAAAGAGCCATTCGCAATTACGAAGTCGATTTTCGCACAGCTTCAGGCGAGATAAAAACGGTACTATTTTCAGCAGAACTGATCGAAATTGACGGACAAGAGTGCCTACTTGGCACAAAGAAGGACATCACCGATCGCAAAAAAGCGGATTTGGCACTGAAATCGGCAACCGAACGCCTGCAATATCTGCTTACCTCTAGCCCAGCAATTATTTATAGCTGCAACGCAGGGGAGGATTTTGGGACTACTTTTATCAGCCGCAACGTAAGGGCAATGTTGGGCTACGAAGTGCAAGAATTTTTAGAAGATTCCAGTTTCTGGAGCTACCATATTCACCCAGAAGATGTCCATCGTATTTTTATCGGATTAGCGAACTTGTTATCGCAGCGGTCTTACTCCTGCGAATACCGCTTTTTGCACAAAGACGGCACTTATCGCTGGGTCTACGATCAGCGTAGGTTAGTCAGGGATAAAGCTGGCAATCCCGTCGAATGTATTGGTTATTGGGTAGATATCAGCGATCGCAAACAAACAGAATTTGCATTGCAGCAGAGTCAACGCCGCTATCAAACCTTAGCAGAAGCCTCACCTGTTTGTATATTTAACACCGATGCCGATGGAAATTGCCTCTATGTCAATCAGCGCTGGAGTGAGATTACAGGACTCTGCTTAGAAATGGCTTCTGGACAAGGGTGGACAAGTAACTTACATCCAGATGACCGCGATCGCGTTTTTGCCGACTGGGCTTTTGCAGTAGAAGCTAGGGTGGAGTTTAAGTCTGAGTATCGTTTCCTGCGCCCTGATGGGACTCTAGTTTGGGTAATCGGTCAAGCATTGCCAGAAATTGGGGATAACGGAGAAATTAAAGGCTACGTCGGTACGATTACCGATATTAGCGATCGCAAACGCACAGAAGCAGCCCTCAAAGAAAGTGAAGAACGCTTCCAGCTAGCTGTTTCCGGCACCAATGACGGCATTTGGGATGGCGACTTGAGGACCGATCGAGTTTATTTCTCTCCTGTTTGGATGAAAATGTTCGGCTACAGCGAAGGAGAATTGCCATATCTAATTAGCACCTGGTTAGATAGAGTGCATCCAGATGATTTACCCAAAGCTTTGGGAGATTTTCAAACCCACCTTGAGGGCAAAACCGCCATTTATCAGAACACCCATCGAATACAACGCAAAGATGGTCAATGGTTGTGGGTTGAGGCGAAAGCTAAATGCCAGCGCGACTCTTCCGGTAAAGCTTACCGAGTGACCGGGACAATGGCCGATATTACCCAACGCAAACAGGTAGAGGAGGCATTGCAGGAGAGTGCAGAACGGGAGAAAGCTCTAGCCCAAGTTATTCAAAGAATGCGCCAAACTTTGGATATTGAAACGATATTTGCTGCCACAACCCAAGAATTGCGGCAAGTCATCGATTGCGATCGCGTTGTAGTCTATCATTTTCATCCTGACTGGAGTGGAGAATTACTCGCAGAGTCTGTAGGAAATGAGTGGACTTCTCTACTGCAAGAACAAGCCAATTACCCCAATTTTGCCGAAAATACAGTTGAAGATGAGCATTGCACTGTGAAAATACTCAATAGCATAGATTCCCTGATAATGCGGGATACTTATCTGCAAGAAACCAAAGGCGGTGTATACAGCGAAGGCGCAAGCTATTTAGTTGTCGAAGACATTTACTCGGCTAATTTTAGCCCTTGTTACCTCCAACTCTTGCAGCGATTTCAAGCTAGAGCTTATATCATTGTCCCCATCTTCTCTGGCAATAAACTTTGGGGATTGTTGGGAACTTATCAAAATTCTGCCCCGCGCCAATGGAAAACAACAGAAATTAATGTCGTAGTTCAAATTGGCAATCAGTTGGGAGTTGCTTTGCAGCAAGCCGAATTACTCGAACAAACTCAGAAACAATCACAAGCACTACAAAAATCTGCTCTAGCCGCCGATGCAGCCAACCGCGCCAAAAGCGAATTTCTCGCCAACATGAGTCACGAACTGAGAACACCACTCAATGTTATACTCGGTTTTACCCAAGTGATGAGTCGTGACAGTTCTCTATCTAGCCAGCAACAGGAAAACCTAGTAATTATCAATCGTGCTGGCGAACATCTGCTCGAACTGATTAACGACATTCTCGAAATGTCCAAAATCGAGGCAGGCCAAACCACATTAAATGAAAACAGCTTTGACTTAATTTCCTTGATAGAAAGTCTAGAAAAAATGCTGCGATTCAAAGCCGAATCCAAGGGTCTACAACTCCGATTTGAATCTGCATCAGAACTGCCTCAATATGTGCTAGCAGACGAGAGTAAATTGCGTCAAGTCTTGATTAACTTGCTCGGTAATGCCATTAAATTTACCCAAAAAGGTAGTGTGTCCTTGCGAGTAAAAAGGGGCTTGCTGAATGGGGAAGAAAGTATCAATAACCAATCCTTATATTTTGAAATTGAAGACACTGGCCCCGGGATCGACTCCGAAGAAATAGACCTTTTATTTAAAGCTTTTGGGCAAACAGAAACGGGGCGTAAATCTCAGCAAGGAACGGGATTGGGTTTACCTATTAGCCGAAAATACGTACAATTGATGGGTGGAGATATTAGAGTCAGCAGTACCCCTGGCAAGGTAACTTTGTTTAGTTTTGATATTCAAATAAAATTGACTGACGCGGCTGAAATTAAGACACCTCAAAGTAAACGCAAAGTAATTGGTTTAGCGCCAAATCAGCCCGAATATCGCATTTTGGTAGTTGACGACGCTAGAGAAAGCCGTCTTTTGTTAGTCAGACTATTCACATTAATCGGCTTCTCCGTGCAGGTGGCGGAAAATGGTCTAGAGGGAGTTAGCGCCTGGTCAAGTTGGTTACCGCACCTGATCTTGATGGACATGAGGATGCCAGTGATGGATGGTTATGAAGCGACTAAACAGATTAAAGCACATCCTCTGGGTAAGACAACTAAGATCGTTGCCCTTACTGCTAGTGCTTTCGACGAACAGCGACAGACGATTCTGTCAATTGGGTGTGACGATTTTGTTGGTAAGCCATTTCGAGAGGAGGTTTTGTTAGGAAAAATCAGCCAACATCTAGGTGTTCAATATATCTATGAAGAAGAAGAAGATATAATAGCGAACGCAATGCAGCCAACAAATTTTTTGCCAGAAGCAGATTTAGTTTCTCTTTTGTCTGAAATGTCTGCTGAGTGGATAGCAGAGTTATACCATGCCGCAGTTCAATGCAGCGATGAGATAATTTTGGATTTGCTAGAACAAATTCCTCCAGAAAAATCCGCTTTGGCAGACGCTATTACAGATTTAGCAAATAACTTTCAGTTTGAAAAGATTATGCAATTGACACAAGAGGGTGCGAAATGAATGACGAGCGGGTTGAGTTGTCTAAAAAAGATATTCTCATAGTTGATGATACGCCAGCAAACCTGCGTTTTTTAGCCAAGATTCTCACGGAGCAGGGGTATAATGTCCGCAAAGCTTTGAACGGGCAAATAGCGCTTACTTCGTGTCAAATGATTTTGCCGGATCTGATATTACTCGATATTATGATGCCCGATATGGATGGGTATGAAGTTTGTCTGCGTCTGAAAGCGGACGAGCCAACTTGCAAGATTCCGGTGATTTTTATAAGCGCCTTAAATGATGTTTTCGACAAAGTAAAAGGGTTTAAAGTTGGCGGTATTGACTACATCACCAAGCCGTTTCAGTTTGAAGAAGTTATAGCTCGCGTCAAAAGTCAACTGGCACTAAGGGATGCAGAAATAAAAATTAACCAACTTAATCTTGAACTCGAAGAACGGGTTAAAGAGCGCACTTTTCAGCTGGAGGTGACAAATCAAGAACTCCTGCGAGAAATTATTGAGCGCAAGCAACTTCAAAATCAACTGCTGCACATGGCGCTGCACGATGCGCTCACTAACTTGCCGAATCGGGCGCTATTTATGGAGTGCTTGTCAGAGAGTCTCAAACGCGCTAAAGAACTGCCGGATTATCGGTTTGCAGTGCTGTTTCTGGATTGCGATCGCTTCAAAATCGTCAATGATTCCCTCGGTCATCTGGTGGGAGATGAATTGCTGATTGCGATCGCTCGCCGACTGGAAGGCTCTCTAAAACCTGTTAATACTCTAGCACGATTAGGCGGAGACGAATTTGCCATTCTCCTAGAAAATATTACAGATATTGGCATGGCTACACAAGTTGCCGAACAAATTCTTCAAGAGCTATTAACTCCTTTTCAACTATCCAGATATGAAGTATTTATCAATGCGAGTATTGGCATTGCTCTGAGCAATACTTACGACGATAAGCCAGAATATCTGCTGCGGAATGCCGACACCGCAATGTATCGCGCTAAGGCACTAGGAAAAGCGAGGTATCACGTTTTCGATCCAGCTATGCACCAACAAGCCCTCCAACTTTTACAGCTAGAAAATGACCTGCGAAGGGCTGTGGAACGGAAAGAATTTATCGTTTACTATCAGCCGATCGTCTCCCTATATACAGGCAGAATTAGCGGATTTGAAGCGCTGGTACGCTGGAAACATCCCACTCGCGGTTTAGTTCCTCCAGTCGAGTTTATTCCGGTGGCGGAAGAAACGGGTTTGATTGCCTCGATCGACACTTGGGTATTGCAAGAAGCTTGCCATCAACTAAGTATCTGGCAGAAGCAGCACGCAACTGAAGAACTGTTAACGATGGGCGTCAATCTTTCGGTACGGCTGCTTTCGCAGCCCAACTTAATTGAACAGATTGCACAAGTTCTTCAGAAAACTGATTTGAATCCTCAAACTTTAAAGCTGGAGATCACCGAAAGTGCCATAATGGAAAATAAGGAATCTGCTCTCATAATTTTAGATCAACTCAAAGCTCGCAAAATCCAGTTAAGTATTGATGACTTTGGCACTGGCTATTCTTCTTTGAGTTACCTGGACAGTTTCCCTGTAAATACGCTTAAGATTGACCAGTCTTTTGTTAATCGTATGGATGGAAAACTAGAAAAGAAGGGGTTGGTTCCGGCAATTATCAGCATGGCCCACAGAATGGGGATAAGTGCGATCGCTGAAGGTGTAGAAACCCAGGATCAGTTAACCCAATTGAGAACTTTAAACTGTGACTTCGGTCAGGGCTATCTGTTTTCTAAACCTTTGGATAGTAAGTTGGCTTTCGATCTACTCGCATCTGAACCCCAATGGTGATTTTCATGTACAAACGGGGGGCAAAACAATGATTAAAAATCCATATAAAGGGAACCAAGGCAAGATTATTGTGGCTGATAACAATCAAAAATATGAAAAAAAAAGATAACATTTTGCTTGTTGACGATACGGTAGATAACCTGCGCTTTTTATCGAGTATGTTGAGCAAAGAGGGGTATGAAGTTCGCAAGGCACTTAACGGTAAGACGGCTTTAATGGCAGTACAGGCGGCTCCTCCAGATCTGATTTTGCTCGACATTATGATGCCGGAAATGGACGGATATGAGGTCTGCACTCAGCTAAAAGCTTCAGAAAAAACTCGCGATATTCCGGTAATTTTCTTGAGCGCCTTGGATGATGTTTTGAACAAGGTGAAAGCCTTTAATGTGGGTGGTTCGGACTACATTAGCAAACCGTTTCAGTTTGAAGAAGTTTTGGCTAGAGTCGAAAATCAGCTAACCGCTCAGCGTCTGCAAAAGCAACTGGGCGAGCAAAATGCAATTCTGCAACGGGAAATCGAAGAACGCAAGCTGGTAGAAGCGGCGCTTCGCGCTTCGGAAGCGAAAAATCGCGCTTTTGTTGATGCTATCCCGGATGTAATGTTTCGCATCAATGCTGATGGCATCTTTCTCGACTACCGGGGTGCAAAATTCGATCGCATCTCAACAACAGAGTCTGAGGATGAGGAGTTGACGAAACCCTTTTGCAGTTCCCATTCCAGCGATTTACCCTACGGACAAACGCCACGCGATCGCCAAGCTCTAGGCAAATCGGTATCGGACATTTTCTCTGAAGACTTAGCTGCGTGGACGATGCACTACGTCGAAGAAACCCTCTCCACCCAAACGATGCAAATAGGCGAGTACGTTCAGCAGGTCAACGGTAAATGGCATCATTACGAAGCCCGGTATGTAGTTAGCGGAGCGGATGAAGTTTTGGCGATTCTGCGCGATATCTCCGACCAAAAACGCGCTGAGGCACAGATGCGCCAATCGGAAGCACAATTGAAAGCGCAAAAAACACAGCTAACAGAAACCTTGAATGAACTTAAACGGACTCAAGCCACACTAATTCAGAATGAAAAAATGATCGGTTTGGGTCAACTTGTGGCAGGCATAGCCCACGAAATTAATAACCCAATCGGCTTTATTTATGGCAATCTCTCCTATGTGAGTAGCTATACTTCTGACCTGTTAAAGCTGGTGAAAATGTATCAAGAAGCTTTGCCCAATTCTACAACAGATATCCAGCAATTTATTGAAGAGATGGATCTGGATTTTTTGGATGAAGATTTGCCTAAACTCATCGGTTCCATAAACGCGGGAGCCGAACGGATTAGCAAAATTGTGCTTAGCTTACAAAACTTCTCCCGCCTTGGGGAAGCCGAACTCAAGAGAGTGGATCTCCACGAGGGAATCGAGAGTACTTTAATGATTTTGCAGCACCGCCTCAAAGGTAATTCCAATCGTCCTGCGATCGCAGTGGTAAAAGAATTTGGTTCGCTGCCTTTGGTTGAGTGCTATGCTGGAAAAATTAATCAGGTGTTTATGAATATTCTGAGTAATGCGATTGACTCTTTGGAGTCACGCTTCGCGAACGATGCGATCGAAAAGTCATTCGTCATCGATAATTCGTCATTGCTGGAGAGTACTAAATTATTAACCAATGACAATCCTACAATTACTATTCACACTGAATTAGTTGACACACAGCGGGTGGCGATCGCAATTACCGATAATGGGCAGGGGATGACGGAAGCGGTACGAAAGCGTGTATTCGATCCCTTTTTTACCACGAAGGAAGTTGGCTCTGGGACGGGATTAGGAATGTCGATTAGTTATCAAGTTGTCGTGGAGCAGCATGGAGGGGAAATTCGTTGCGAAAGTGCTACTGGAGAAGGAGCAAAATTTACTGTGGCAATTCCGATCGTACACCCAAAGGAACTCCAAACTGGACTTACGCACTAACCCCCTAAGCCAACAGATTTTGGTGCTGGAGGGCGAAACAAGAAATATTGCCTTTAGCCAAATAATACCAAATCCGCAACGATTACCCCCTTTATGTCTATAGGCTGTAGAGACGTTTCATGAAACGTCTCTACAATGTTTAGGCCAAAAATTAAAGGGGTAACAAACCCGGATTTGGTATAACCAACAAGTTGTGCTAAAATACCGGCAGTAGAGTTATGGGTTTCTTTTATGCTAGCAGAAACACTCAAAAGTCAGTATACTCCAGAAGAATATTTACAACTAGAGGAGTCAGCAGAATATAAAAGCGAATATCGAGATGGAGAAATTGTAGCTATGACTGGTGGAACGTCAAATCATAATCAAATTGCGCTTAATTTTGCCGCTTACTTAAAGTTTGCTTTAAAAGGGCAAAATTACAAAATATACATTGGCGATATGCGTTTGTGGATACCTCGCTATCGCCAGTACACTTATCCTGATGTGATGGTGATTCAGGGAAAACCGATTTTCACGGAAAAGAATACAACAACTGTAACGAATCCTTCGTTAATTGTGGAAGTATTATCCAAATCTACCAAAAATTACGATGCGGGAGATAAATTCCTTTATTATCGATCGGTCCCGGAATTTCGCGAATATATTTTAATTGACCAGGAAAGATATCACGTTATGCAATATAATAAAACAGAAGATAAAAAATGGTTGTTAAGCGAGTATGAATCTGAAGACGCCGTTTTAGCTTTAAATTCAATTAACTTTGAAATTAAGTTCAGCGATATTTATGAGCAAGTAGACTTTACAGAGGGTGAGGAATAAGGTTTATTCAAGTAAGACTCACCCGCTGGGGACTCAAGTCCCCAGCTAATAGCGAAAGTCCACTTCAGTGGACTGAATATTAATTTTTCAGTCCATTTTAATGGACTTTCGCTATTAGCCTGCGATTTGAATCGCAGGCGGGCTGGGGCGTTGTGAGTGGCTTTGTATTCAGCCGGGGATTGGAATCGCAGGCGGGCTGGGGCGTTGTGAGTGGCTTTGTATTCAGTCCACAACCAACCTGCTTATCGACGGAATGGGAGAGTCTCTACAGGAATAAAAAAGCCCGATCGCAAAAACTTATTATAAAGCATCTCGCATCATCTCGAATATGACCCCAGTCATATATTTTTATGCCTTTAGGCAATGCTGTTCAAGGGATAATTTCAGTATATTTGACTAGAGCGCGATCGAGCGTTTGTTCGTCAGCCCGTTCTCACAGCATACCGTCAATGATTTTACAGATAGACTAAATTATTTTTTTTCAAAAAAAGAGATCGTATTATGGCATCTACCAAAAGAAGTATCTTTTTATTTTTCCCAGCTTTGGTGAGTGCATTTGCGCTCACGCACCCAGTTATCGCACAGCCGATCGTACCAGAATCGGGGAATACGAATACGATCGTCACCCCAGACGGAAACCGCTTGGATATCACGGGCGGGCAGCGTTCTGGGGATGGCGCTAATTTATTTCACGGCTTTAAGCAATTTAATGTTAATTCCGGGCAAATTGCTAACTTTATCTCTTCGCCAGAAATCTTAAATATTTTATCCAGAATTAACGGCGGCAATCCATCTTATATTAACGGTTTGATTCAAGTTACGGGCGGGAATTCTAACTTATTTTTAATGAATCCATCTGGCATCGTGTTTGGTGCAAATGCCAGTTTAAACGTTCCCGCAGCTTTTACGGCGACTACAGCAAATGGGATTGGTTTGGGTAATAATTGGTTTAATGCTATTGGTACTAATAATTATGCAAACCTGATCGGCAAGCCAAATGCTTTTGCCTTTACGATGAATCAACCGGGAAGTATTATTAATTCCGGTAATTTAGCAGTTGCGTTAGGGCAAGATTTAACTTTACTTGGTGGTACGATAGTTAATACCGGACAATTATCTGCACCGGAAGGTAATATTACCATAGCAGCGGTTCCCGGTTCTAGTTTAGTGCGATTGAGTCAGCCGGGATATTTACTGACTTTAGAAATTCAACCAATTGGAAATAGCAGCAATTTACCCAATAATTACCCATTGCCAGTTGCATCTTTGCCGCAAATGCTGACGGGTGGGAGTGGCGGTAATGCAACGGGGGTGCAAGTAAATAAAGATGGTAGCGTAGAACTAACAGGATCGGGAATTCGGATACCGCAATCAGGTAATACAGCAATTGCTTCCGGCAATATTAACGTAGCGGGTAAAACTGGTGGTTCGGTTAATGTTTTCGGCGATAAAGTTGGCGTTATTAGCGGTAATATTAACGCTTCCGGTACTAATGACGGCGGTGTTGTCCGTGTAGGTGGAGATTATCAGGGGAAAGGAGATGTACCGAATGCGTCGCGGAGTTTTGTTAGTAAAGATTCGGTGATTTCCGTTGATAGTCTTACCGCTGGAAATGGCGGACGGGTAATTGTTTGGGGGGATGAGGCTACCAGGCTTTATGGTACGATTACAGCGCGGGGTGGAAAGCTGGGTGGTGATGGTGGATTTGTGGAAGTGTCGGGTCGGAATTCATTGGATTTTCAGGGAAATGTGAATACCCTAGCACCAAATGGAAAAGCAGGAATGCTGTTACTCGATCCAACAGATATAACGATTGTATCGGGTGCGGGATCGTTTACAGCATTGACTGATGTGGATCAATTTAGCGATCCTGATAATGGTGGAAATACGATCGATGCCGCTTTGATTGATGCTGCAACTACTAATGTAACTCTGCAAGCAACTAATAATATTAATTTTAATGCGCCTGTTAATATTACAGTGACGGGAGTTGGGATTACAGCCGAAGCTAATAACGATATTAATGTAGTCCTAGATAACGCCAACCTCAACACAGCAGATGGAAATATTACCCTCTCTGGCACTGGCAAAGGCACTGGAGCAAGCAACTTCGGCATCAGTATTCAAAACACTAGCACAGTCAAAAGCACAGGAACAGGTGCGATCGATATTACTGGCACTAGCGGCAATGGCACGGATTTTAACGACGGGTTATTCCTAGATAAATCCAACTTCAACACAGCGGATGGAAATATCACCCTCTCTGGTACTAGCAATGGCACTGGACAACACAACCGAGGCATCCATATTGGAAACACTCTCACAGTGACAAGCACGGGAACAGGTGCGATCGATCTTACTGGCACTGCTGGCAATGGCACGGATTTTAACACTGGGATACTTGTAAATACATCCAACTTCAACACAGCAGATGGAAATATTACCCTCTCTGGCACTGGCAAAGGCACTGGAGAAAACAACTACGGCCTCGTTGTAAACACTAGCACAGTGACAAGCACGGGGACAGGTGCGATCGATCTGACTGGCATTGGGGGGGATGGCAACAATTTTAACACCGGGATACTCCTATATACATCCAACCTCAACACAGCAGATGGAAATATCACCCTCTCTGGCACTGGCAAAGGCACTGGAGGAAGCAGCTTCGGCATCAGTATTCAAAACACTAGCACAGTCACAAGTACGGGGACAGGTGCGATCGCTCTGACTGGAATTGGGGGGAATGACAACAATTTTAACACCGGGATACTCCTAGATACAAACTCCAGTCTCAATACAGCGGATGGAAATATTAACCTCACTAGCAATAACGGCAATATTAATACGAGTCAAGCAACTATTACTTCTAGTTCCACAACAGGTAATGGAGGCGCAATTACTATTTCTGCTCTTGGCGACATTACCACTGCTAATCTTAATTCATCTTCCCAAAGCAACGGAGCAGGTGGAAATATTAACCTCAAAAGCGCTCTCGGTAGTATCGATACCAGTGCAGGTACTTTAAATTCTAGTTCAGCCACTGGAAATGCAGGAGCGATCGCTCTTTCTTCTCCTATCAATATTACGATCGCTGGCATCAATTCTACAGGTTATCCCAACACTGGTGACGTTAGCTTAACTAGCAATGGCATTGACTTCGCTGGCGTAAGTAAATCGGTTCAAGGAACGGGTAAGTTGACGATCGAAACGTTCGATCAAAGTCAAAATTTGGATTTAGGGACGATAAATTTATCCATTTTAAAAGATGGCTTTAGCTCGATTACTATCGGACGTACAGATGGTACTGGTACGATTACCGTTGGCGCGATCGCATTTAGCGACCCCACGACTATTCAATCTCCTGGGGGATCGATCGCAGTTGACGGACAAATTACTGGCAACGATAACGCTTCTATTACTTTGCGCGGAAACACAACTTTAAATGCCGATATTACTACTGCCGATCGAGATATTACGATCGAGGGTAATACCACTGTTGGCAATAACGTTACTCTCAGCACGGGAGCTAGTGCGGGTGGCGATATTCAACTCCAAGGTACGGTTGACGGAAACCAAACTCTTACTCTAGAAACGGGTACGGGAGATATTAATTTTGGTGGTGCGCTCGGTGGTACTAACGCCTTACAACAACTTACTATTAATAACGCTAACAAGGTTACTGCTAGCGCAATTACTACTGCTGGCGATATCAATTTAACGGGTAGCACTTTTAATCTAAATGGCAATATTACCACAACTACTAATGGTAATTTTACTGTCAACAACAGCAATACCTTAGATATTAGCGCTAACACAACTTTCAATTTAGATGGTGCGTTTAATCAAACCGGAACAGGTGCAGTTTCCCTGGCAGCAAACATCACCACAACTGACGACGATATCAACTTTACAGCGCCAGTTACATTGACGGGAAACGTTACATTTAATCCCGGAACTGCCAAGATTTCTTTCGGTTCCACTTTAGCAGCAGGCAACAACCCGCTGACTTTAAGGGCAGGTGAAATAGATTTTAATGGGGCAGTAACTGGTAATAATATCCTCGTACTCGAAACGGCAACAGCGGAACAAGATATTACTCTTGGGGATTCTACAAACACCGCAGCTTTAGACTTAAATGCAGCTGAATTAGCGAATATCCAAGATGGGTTTAGTTTTATTACGATCGGTCGCACAGACGGCAGCGGTACAATTACTCTAAACGGCAATTCTACATTCAATAATCCCGTAAAAATTCAGTCTCCCACAGGACTTGGTTCAATTAATGGAACTGGCAATATTACAGGGTCAGGCGATGCCTTAATTACCTTGTTAGCTAACCAAAATATCACTACTGGCAATATTACCGCACCAGCAGGAATTACTATCACTAGCAATAGCGGCGATATAAATACCAGTGCAGGCACCCTAGATTCTAGTTCTATCACAGATAATGGCGGTGGCGGTGCAATTTCACTTTCTGCCCCTAATAGTATCACCGCCAGCAACATCAACGCCAGCGGTACTACCAGCGGCGGAAGTATTGATTTAACTAGCAATATAATTAACTTAGTAGGTGGAAAAGACTCGATTTCCAGCAAAAACGGTACTCTCACTTTACAACCGTTTACAGCTAGTCAAAATTTAGAAATGGTACCCACAAATATTGCTCCCTTCCAAGATGGATTTAAGTCGATTACGATTGGAAAATCTGATGGAAGCGGAATCATCACCGTTCCTAATCCCATCACCTTCAACGATCCTACGATTATTCAATCTCCACAAGGATCGATCGCACTCAACGGACAAATTACTGGCACGGACAACGCCTCAATTACCCTCAACGCGGCTACAATAAACCTCAACGCAGGTATTACCACAGCAAATCAAAATATTGTCATTAACGGTAATGCCATTCTGGGTAATGATGTTACCATTAGCACTGGTACTGACGCAGGCGACATCAGTTTTTCTGGTACAGTTGATGGCAACCAATTGTTGACTGCTGATGCTGGTACTGGGAATGTTACATTTGAGGGTGCGATCGGCAATACCAATCCCCTCAGCGGTTTAAATATCAACGGTCAGAATGTCAATGTTAATTCTACCACAAAAGTAGCAGGGAATATCGACATTAATAGTACTGGCACGCTCAATTTAAACAACACTGTAACAACAACCAATAACGGTAGCGTCACTCTCACTAACACGCAAGATTTAACTTTAAAAGCAGATAACTTTATTCTTGATGGCGCTTTCACCCAAGATGGTACTGGTTCTGTCTCAATTTCGGGTAATTTAAGTACCACCAATGATGATATCAAGTTTAGCGCCCCAGTTACTCTAATTGGCAACACCACATTCAATCCCGGAACTGCTACGATTTCCTTCGGTTCTACCTTAGCAGCAGACAATTACCCATTGAATTTAAAAGCGGGTGAAATCGATTTGAACGGTTCTGTTAGCGGTACGAATACCGTCGCACTTGAACCAGCTACCGCAGGACAAAATATCGCCTTGGGTAGTTCTACTAACAGTACCGATTTAGATTTGACTGCCGCAGAAATAGCTAATTTACAGGATGGATTTAAATCGATTACGATCGGTAGCAGTGATGGCAGCGGTCAAATTGCGATCGGCAATAACCTGACATTCAACGATCCGGTAACGATTCAATCTCCTGTGGGAACAGGTGCGATCGCATTTAATGCTGGAAGTGCGATCGCAGGTACAGGTGATGCCTCTGTCACCCTGCTAGCAAACCAAAATATCACCACCAACAATATTACCGCACCAGCCGGAATTACCGTCACCAGCAATAGCGGCAATATCGATACCAGTGCTGGGACGCTTGATTCTAGTTCTACCACAGGTGATGGTGGCGCAATTTCACTTTCTGCTGCTGGCGATATTATCGCAGGCAATCTCTCATCCAGCACTAATGGTAAAATCACTCTGAATGCAGATGCCGATGCAAATGATGCGGGTGCGATCGACATTACCAATGCTAAGATTACTTCTGGTGGAGGGCCGATCGTTTTAGGTGGTGGCAAAGATCCGTCAAGCAATCCAGCAGTAGGAACGACTGCAAATCCTGATGGAGTTAGGATTGATAATTCCACAGTTAATGCTGGTGGTGGAAATATTTCGATTCAAGGTAAAGGATTAGCGGGTGGTACGAATTCTCACGGTATTTTGATTGATAACAGCAGTGTGGTAGAGACTAATGAGACGGGAACAATTACCCTAAATGGTATTGGGGGTGATGGAATTGATGGGAACACAGGAGTATTCATAAACAGTAATTCCAGAGTCAGTTCGCAGAATGGAGATATTAGTTTTAATGGTATTGGTGGTAATGGAACTGGAATTGGTAACGACGGCATTGCTTTTAAAAGCAGTGGTGTAGTGGAAACTACCGGAACGGGGAATATTATCCTCACTGGTATTGGCGGGAAAGGAACAGAGCAAATATTAGGGATAGTTTTAGATTCCTCCAGAGTCAGTTCAAAGGATGGAAATATCAGCATCAGCGGTACTGGTGGTGATGGAACTGGAAAGCAAAACCTTGGTATTAGCCTTCAAAACGGTAGTATAGTAGAAAGCACGGAGATAGGATCGATCGATCTCACTGGCACTGGCGGCACTGGAACCGATCAAAATAGTGGAGTATCTACAAACAGTTCCTCTAGAATTGACACCAAAGATGGAAATATCAGCTTGACAGGAACTGGTGGTAGCGGTGCAGAAGGAATTTTATTAGCGGACACCTTTATTAACTCCACTGGAACAAGCAATGCTACAATTACCCTCACTGGCGATGAAATTAATCTCACTGGCACGACGCAAATTAAAGGCAATGGCGTTATTCAATTACAACCGCTGAATCCCAGTGTAGGTATTACTGTTGGCGGTACGACTGACGACGCAAACTTGAATCTAGACACCACCGATCTAAACACTTTACAACCCGGATTTGCTCAAATTATCATCGGACGGGATAAGAGTAGCGGCGCTATTACCGTATCGAATCCAGTTACTTTTAACGATCCAGTTTTAATTCAGTCTCCTACAGGTTCAATCTTAGTAAATAATGCCATTACAGGAACCGATGACGCCTCGATTACTTTGACTGGAAACACAAGCTTAAACGCCAATATTACCACTGCGGAACAAAACATCACTCTCAACGGCAATACCACATTAGCTAATAACGTCACCCTCAGCACTGGTACGTCTGCCGGTGGCGATATTCAATTCAACGGTACTATCGATGGCAATCGAAATCTTACCTTAGAAACTGGCACGGGTAATATCAATTTTACAGATGCTATTGGTGGCAATACTCCCATCGGTGACTTGAATGTTGATAACACAAATAAAGTCACCACGCAAGCAATTACCGCTACTAATATCTTTATAAGAGCGAGTGAAATTGATTTCAATGGCGCAGTAGCTGGTACTAATAATCTTACACTCGAAGCGGGAACAACCGGACAAAATATCGTGCTGGGTGATGTTGGTGATACCGACGCTTTAGATTTAACGGCGGCAGAAATAGATAACTTAAAAGGTGGTTTTCGTTCTATTATTATCGGTCGCACGGACAGCACCGGAAATGTTACCATCAATAGCAGCACATTCAACGATCCGGTCACAATTCAATCGGGAAACGGAACAATTAACATAAATGGTAATTTAACTGGAACAGGCGACGCTTCAATTACTTTGAATGCTCTTACAAATACCTTAAATGGAAATATCACTACAGCTAATCAAAATATTACGATCGCACAACGCATCCTACTAGGTTCGGATGTCAAACTCAGTACAGGTACAGGCGCTGGTGATATTACTTTTACGGGTACGTTAGACGGTACGAAACAATTGCAGCTAGAGGCAGGTACGGGTAATATCCGATTTAATGCTGCCGTCGGTAATACCAATCCTCTGAGTAAATTGGATATTACCAGCGCTGGGAATGTTTTTGTATCAAGTGGAATTACAACTAATAATAGTCCTCTCACTTTTAACATACCCGTCACTATCACCGAAGATGCTGTTTTCAATACTGATAATGGTAATATCACTTTTGCCAATACTTTGGATAGCGAAGCAGGAGAAGCGAACGACTTAACCTTACGTGCTGGTACTGGGAATGTTAATTTCAATGGTGTAATTGGTGGCGGAACAAATCAACAACTCGGTGCGATTTTAATTGAAAGTGCCGCTAATTTGGCAGCTACATCAAATATTAATGCTGGCAGTCTGCGATATTCGGGGGGAACGGGTACGATTTCCTTGCAAGGAAATGTCACAACTACAGATACTGATGGTGTAAATTTAACTACTGGCGGGAAGATTAGCACAGCTAATATTACTTCAAAAGGCGGTAATATTAATCTGACTAGCAATAATAGTACTGTCACAACTGCTAATCTCGATGCTTCTTCGACTGCGGGAAATGGAGGTGCGATCGCACTTTCTGCACCCAATGACATCAATACAGGCAACCTAACCTCTCATTCCAATACTGGTACAGGCGGTAACCTCACTATCAATAGTCAAAATGGAATTGTCAAAGCTGGCGACTTGGATGCTTCCGGTAACAGTAAAGGTGGGGATATCACCGTAAAAGCACAAATTGAAATTACTGCCGGAAAGATTAATTCTAGTGCAGTTATCGGTGATGGGGGTAATGTTTTTATCGACCCGGATAATGACATTGAAGTTGAATATATCAACGCCCAAGGAGGAACTAGCGGTCAAGGTGGTACGGTAGATATTATCACTAAAAACTTTTTCCGGGCTACGGGTAGTTTTAGCGATCAAAAAGGACAATTTGCCAGTATTTCTACTGCGGGCGGAACTGGAGGCGGTGCGATTACAATCTCCCATGCAGGTGGAGATAAAGGAGATCCGATCGCACCTTTTATCATCGGCGATGCTAGCATCAACGGAACTGCCGGAGCTATTACGAGTGGAACATCAACACTGGCGCTGGGCGATAATTTTCCGCGTTCCGACACGCGAGGAAATATTCGATTGGTAACTGACGACGGCGTAGACCCAACACCAACACCAACACCACCAACACCAACACCACCAACACCACCAACACCAACACCACCAACACCAACACCACCAACACCAACACCACCAACACCACCAACACCAACACCACCAACACCACCAACACCAACACCACCAACACCACCAACACCAACACCACCAACACCACCAACACCAACACCACCAACACCACCAACACCAACACCACCA
>NZ_JAIQZM010000050.1 GCF_023333595.1 Argonema galeatum A003/A1 | reverse complement strand
GCGATGCCGCGCTCTTATCCCAGTTGTAATAAGAGCGCGGCATCGCAACTACGTACCTAATACCAGCCTCAACTATATAACTAGCAACTTGCGTTACTTAACTTAATTGGTTATTCGATCGTTTTGTCTCTAGCGACTGTTTTAAGGTAGACTAAAACATCACACTACACTGCGTAGACCCCGCCTACTTAAAGTTTGTGACCGTCATGGCTTTATCCACCAACCTTTCGGTAAATAAAAAGTTAAAAAGCAAAGCTCAAAACTTCTTTCTTTTGCCTTTTGCCTTTTTACTTGTTCCTGCCTCGACAGTGGCGCAAATTGTACCAGATAGCAGCCTTCCAGTCAACTCCATCGTGAGTCCCGAAGGCAATACCAACGTCATCACAGGTGGAACTAGCGCCGGTGGCAATTTGTTCCACAGCTTTAGGGAGTTTTCCATACCCACCAACGGTACGGCCTTTTTCAACAACGGGCTGGATATCCAAAATATCATCACCAGGGTGACGGGTGGTTCAATTTCCAGAATAGATGGTTTGCTGCGAGCTAATGGGATCGCCAATTTCTTTTTGCTCAATCCCAATGGGATTATTTTTGGCCCCAATGCGCGTCTGGATATTAATGGCTCGTTTCTGGCGAGTACGGCGCGTAGCCTGAAGTTTGCCGACGGCAGCGTACTAGGTACCACTGCCGCACAAACGCCACCGCTGCTGACGGTGAGCGTGCCTGTTGGCTTGCAATTTGGTCAGACGACGGGCAGTATTGTCGTAGAAGGGAAAGGTCAGTCGGGATCGGGCCGGGTAAACAGCTTTGAAAGCGAGTTGAATCCCTTACAAGTTAAACCGGGGAATACCTTGACGCTTGTGGGGGGAGAGGTAAGGTTGGATGGAGGGATTTTGCAGGCACCAGGGGGTAGAGTTGAGTTGGGTGCGATCGCGCAAGGAACAGTCGAAATAAATCCCGATCGCACTTTGCGTTTCCCCCCCGAAGCGGAACGCGCCGATGTCTTCCTCACCAATGCAGCCGCAATTAACGTTATCGGCTCAGGCGACAGCAGTATTGCCATAAACGCTCGAAACTTGGATATTTCGGCAAAAACCCTCCTTACCAACGGGATAGAGTCAAATTTAGGCAATCTTGCGACCAAAGCGGGAGATATTACCCTGAATGCGACAGGATCGATTGCCATAAAGTCGAGCAGGATTGAAAATAACGTTAATTTTGGTACCGCTACTGATGGCGGCGACATCAACATATTCGCTCGTTCCCTTTCCCTTGACAATTTTGCAGAAGTAGACTCTGGCAACTTTGGACAAGGGAATGCCGGAAACATATTTGTGCGGGTTGATGACTTTGTTTCCCTCGCCAATGAAAGCTCGATCGCGAGTAATGCTGCCAATGGTCAAGAAAAATCAGGGGGGATTGCCGGATTCGTTTCTATAAAAGCCGGTAACTCGATCGCAATTGATAATAGCTCGATCGCGGCGAAAAACTTTGGAGGGATGGATACCTCCGGTAAAGCAGGCGCTATTGACATAAATGCACCATCAATCTCCTTATCAAATAACGCTCAACTGAATACCAGTACTTTAGGCCCTGGCGCTGGTGGCGACATTAACATTGAGGGAAATTCCCTTTCAGTAACAGGCGGATCTCAAGTAGAAGCCACAACTTCTGGAGCCGGAAACGCAGGAAATATCACTGTGAATGCGATCGATAGCATTCACAGTGATGGCGCTAGCATAAAAAGCAGTAGCCTTGGTACGGGTAATGCTGGGTTCATATCTATTGATGCTGGCGATACGATCGCTATTGCAAATAACAGTACCATCTCCAGCGATGCCTATAGGTTCAACAACGACACCGATACCGATCCCAAAAACAATGGTTCTGTTTTTGGCGGCACAGCAGGATATATTTTTGTATCAGCTAAAAACATCGCGATCGACAAAAGCAAGCTCACAGCAGATACTTTTTCAGGGTTGGGTACTTCTGAAACCCCGAAAAATCAACCAGGCGCTATCAATATGTTCGCTGATTCGATCTCGCTATCAGATGAAACCCAACTGAGTACGAATACTTTTGGGAATGGCGCTGGTGGTGACATTAGGATCAATTCACGATCTCTTTCCCTCACAGGTGGATCTCGACTGGAAGCCACAACTTCGGGAGCCGGAAACGCAGGCGATATCACCGTAAATGCCGAAAATAGCGTCACAATTTCTGGAACCAGTCCATTCCAAATAATTGAAGAAATCTTTGAAGATCTTACCGTTAAAAATCCTCTAGGCGGAAAATCTAGCGGATTGTTTACCGATACAAACAACGCAGACAGCGGTGAAGGCGGTGATATTGAGGTAAAAACTGGCAACTTAACAATATCCGATGGAGGAGTTTTGAGTGCCCGTTCTAAAAGTAGTGCCAACGGAGGCAATATTAATATTGTTGCTAACTCCGCAGCAATAACGGGTGGAGGACAAATCCTCACAACAACCTACCGCACTGGCAAAGCAGGTAGCATCACCATCAGCGCCAATGACAGCGTTACTATTTCTGGCATAGACCCAAATTACGACAATCGATTGGCAATAGTGAAAAATCTATTTAAAAATCTATTTCAGGATGAAGAAGCCGCCAGCAGATTTGATACCAACAGCGCCGCCAGCAGCTTAGAAGCCAGTACCAAGGGAGCCGGAACAGCTGGAAACGCGATAATTGAGGCAGGTAATACAGTCACGATCGCAGATAATGCCTCCATCTCCAGTTCTACTTCTAAGCAAGGAGAAGCTGGAAGCGTATCCGTAAAAGGTGGTGACACAGTATCGATCGCAAATAGCTCTATTTACACAGGCTCCGAACCAGAACTCGTAACAAAAGGAAACGGCAGCGGTAATGGCGGCGAAATTAACATCGAAGGCCGATCGGTTATATTAAGCGATAACACTCGGCTCGTAAGCAGCACTTTTGGAGCCGGAAACGCTGGAAATGTAGAGATTAAAGCTGAATCTTTTGCCTTGACCGATGGTTCTACATTGGATGCAGGCACTTTTGCAAATGGAAATGCTGGCAGTATAAATATTGACGTTGATGGCTCCGTAGAAATAGCAGGCGAAAACACTAGAATCTTCAGCGATGCACAAAAAGCTGACGGCAACGGCGGCACAATTAATATTAAGGCCCGATCGCTCTCCTTAACCGACGGTGCTGCCCTGGAAACCAGCACCGCTGGAGCGGGAAAAGCTGGAAACATCATAATTGAAGTTCCCAACGGCGACGTTTTCTCTCTTCAAAATGCCGAAATCACAAGCAACAGCTCTGGAACAGGCGCAGCAGGAGACATCCAAATTACTGCTCGCAACCTCCAGCTCGGTAACCGATCCTCGATCGCAGCCGAAACCGAACTATCCGGTAGAGGCGGTAATATTATCCTACAGGTGGAAGAATTATTGCTCCTGCGTCGGGACAGCAACATCACCACATCCGCAGCCACCGGAGAAGGCCCTGGAGATGGCGGCAATATCACAATTAACGCAAACAATCTCGTCGGCTTGGCAAATGGCGATATCTTTGCCAACGCCAACAAAGGCAGAGGCGGTTACATCCAAATCAATGCTACAGGAGTCTTTGGGATAGAGCCGCGAGAAAGGCAAAACGACACCACCAGCGACATCACCGCCAGATCCGAATTAAGCCCCTCCCTGAACGGGGAAGTAACCATCAATACCCCTGATGTCGATCCCAGCCAGGGATTGGTAGAGCTGTCAGTACAAACTGTCGATACCGAAAATCAAGTCGCCAAAAGCTGTCCGCGCCGCAACAGCAACCAATTTACCGTCACCGGACGCGGAGGGCTGCCCCCAAGTCCCAACAATTACCTCAACAGTGAAGGCGTTTGGATAGATTTGCGAACATCCCAGCCAGCCCAAGAGAATTCCCCACCGCCTACTCGCAATTCGGAGTTTAGTAGGCCCGATCGCATCTTAGAAGCCCAAGGATGGGTGAGGACTGCCGACGGCAAAATAATACTCACCGCCCAAACGCCATCCGTCACGCCGAGCAGTCCGGCATTGACAACACCGGGCTGTAACTAATTTTAACTTTGAGGTTTCAATAAACAATATTTAAATTAAAATTTAAACCTCAAAAAAATTAACCTTACCCCAAAAATGCTAAAAATATGTTTATAAATCGCCGTTTTGCTTTTCTGTCGATCGCTTTATTTATATTGGCTTTTTCTGCAACCATTAGCCTACCAGCTATTTCCACTGAAAATAACAACAGGTTTAACGATCGAGCCAAACAATCTCAGATTTTGGTTAAACCAGTCACCGAATTCAACACTCAGCACTCAGCACTCAGCACTCAGCACTCAGCACTCAGCACTCAAGAAGATTTACTGCAACAAGGAAAAACATTTTACGAAGCAGGACAATTTAGTAATGCGGCAAAAGTTTGGCAGGAAGCGGCATCAAAGTTTGCAGATAAAAAAGATACACTCAACCAGGCAAGAGCATCTACAATGCTGTCGTTAGCTCTTCAGCAACTCGGACAGTGGAACGAAGCAAGAGAAGCAATATCAAAAAGTTTAAACATCTTAAATTCCCAAAACTCAAATTCCGATCGCACAACGATTTTGGCTCAAGCATTAAACGCCAAAGGTAATTTGGAATTGGCGCAGGGAAATGCCGAAGAAGCTTTATCCATTTGGCAACAAGCTGCTGCCGCTTATGGCTCTTCAGGCGATCGGGCCGGAGTTATTGGTAGCCACATTAACCAAGCCCAAGCAATGCAAGCCTTGGGACTTTATCGTCGCGCCTCCACCAAATTAGAGCAGATAGAACAAACCCTTCAAAAAGAACAAGACTCTCCGATTAAAGCAATCGGATTACGCAGCCTCGGTAACACCCTCAGACAAATTGGTAAATTAGATCGTTCCCGTCAAGTATTGCAGCAAAGTTTGGAGATAGCAAAACGATCGCAATCCACCTCAGATATAGGAGAAACCCTCCTGAGCTTGGGCAACACATCCCGCAACTTACAGGATGCAGCTGCGGCGATAAAATATTATCAAGAAGCCGAAGAAGTATCCAACAACGACCTGACGCGAATCCAATCTCAACTCAATCAACTCAGCCTTTTACTAGAACAAAAACATCTGGCTTTATCCAAAACCTTGCTCGATCGAATCAAGCCGCAAATTACTAACTTACCGCCCAGTCGTGCCGGTATATATGCCAGAATTAACCTAGCTCAAAGCCTGAAAAAATTATCAGAAATAAACGATAACTTATCAGTTGCCGATCGAGAACAACTGACACTAGACATCGCACAGTTATTAGCAACAGCAGCGCAACAGGGAGAAAGCCTCCAAGACCCACGCGCCAAAAGCTATGCCCTGGGCAATCTGGGTAACTTATATCAAGAAAACCAACAACTGTCCAACGGCCAAAAATTGACCGAGCAAGCCTTACTGCTCGCCCAAGCAATTAACGCCGGGGACATCGCCTACCAGTGGCAATGGCAGTTGGGAAGACTGTACAAAAAGCAGGGAAAGATCGAAGATGCGATCGCCGCCTACACCGAAGCAGTCAACACCTTACAATCATTGCGTAGCGATTTAGTTGCGATCGATCGAGACCTGCAATTCTCCTTTCGCGATAGCGTCGAACCCGTCTACCGAGAATTGGTCGGACTCCTCCTACAAGCCGCACCCGAACAGGAAACCGAAGAAACAAGATCGCCAAATACCAACTCTCCCTTACCAATCCAAAATCCAAAATCCTCTCTTGCGAAGGTGGGCATCGTGACGGGAACCGCCAAGACGCCCACTTCGCGCAAAACCCAAAATCGAATCGCTCAAGCCCGCAACGTCTTAGAATCTCTACAACTGGCAGAATTAGACAACTTCTTTCAAGAATCTTGTTTAGATGCCAAACCAGTCCAGATAGATGGAGTTGACCCCACAGCAGCAGTCATCTATCCAATCATCTTGCCAGACAGATTAGAAGTAATTCTCAGCATACCCCAACAACCCCTCCGCCACTACGCCACCCCCATACCCGGCGATCGAGTTGAAGTTAGCATAGACCAATTGCGTCAATCCCTCAGCCCCGTCGGCTCCACCCAAAAGCGTTTGAGCCTTTCCCAACAATTCTATGATTGGCTGATTCGTCCCGCTGAGGCAGACCTAGCCAGAAACAAAATACAAACTCTCGTATTTGTGCCAGATGGTTTAATGCGGAATCTGCCAATGGCTATCCTCAATAATGGTACTCAGTTCTTGCTAGAAAAGTACCGGATTGCCGTGACTCCTGGGTTGCAACTTCTAGCGCCCAAAGTTTTGACACAGAAGTCTTTCAGGGTATTAACTGGCGGACTCACCGAAGCTCGTCAAAACTTTTCGGCACTGCCTGCTGTAAAAACTGAATTGAACCAAATCAGTGCCGAAGTAAGAAGTACTTTACTCCTAGATGGACAGTTCACTAGCGCCAGTCTCAAAAAAGAGATTAAGGATGCTGCTTTCCCGGTGGTTCACCTGGCAACTCACGGCCAGTTTAGTTCCAATGCGGAGGATACGTTTATTCTCACCTGGGATAACAAAATCAACGTCAAACAGTTCGATGAATTACTGGAAGTCAGAGTTAATGGCCAACGGAAGCCGATCGAATTGCTAGTTCTCAGCGCCTGTCAGACTGCCACAGGAGACAAGCGAGCTGCCCTGGGACTGGCGGGAATGGCAGTACGGTCTGGTGCAAGGAGTACGATCGCTTCCCTGTGGTCGGTCAACGACGAAGCCACTTCCGAGTTGATGACTTTATTTTACCGAGAGCTAGCTCAACCTGGGGTTAGTAAAGCGGAATCTCTCCGCCGCGCCCAGCTGAATCTGCTCAACAATCCCACCTACAAGCATCCGTTTTACTGGGCGGCATTTGTGCTGGTAGGAAATTGGCTTTGAAGAATTTCAGTTTTAAGATCTAAAATTCTTTTGGACAGTGAAGTTTTATGACTTGGATTAATTTGCGCCTAGCCGTTGCCACCCTGACAGTAACCCTGGGTTTAGAAACCGCGATCGTTCCTAGCTTGCCAGCACAGTCCGATCGGCCCACCATAACTGAAACATCCCCCCGTGCCTGGGAAGTAAGTCAGACATACATACCTCCCAATCGACAGGCACCCCGTACAACTGCGGGAGGCGCAACGCGGGGCAACTGCTTGGAAAACGCAGGACTTTTAAGATCTTTGATGCCTGCAAATAACTTGGGGCTGACGATCGCAGAGTATCCCACATTATATTGGGACATCCCTTCATCTAAAGCAGAGGCATTGGAATTCGAGCTGCGGGATGCCAACGAAAATAAGCTAGTCAAAAAAACTTGGCCCATTCCCAATACCCCCGGTGTGATTGGGTTGACCCTCCCCAAGAGCGAATTACCCCCTCTAGCGGTGGGCAAGATGTACCACTGGTACTTGACAATGGTTTGCCCATCTGAAGATTCTGGAGACAAAAGTGGGAATATTATTGTAGATGGATGGATCGAGCGAACCCAAGCCAGCCCAACTCTAGTGAAGCAACTGGAGAAGGCCGCACCAAGCGATCGCTCAGCCCTATATGCAGCAGCGGGCATTTGGCAGGACTCTCTGACAACCTTAGCCGAGCTGCGCCGTGCCAATCCCGATGACTCGGCCCTAGCAGATCGGTGGGAAAAGCTACTGAAGTCAGCCGATTTAGATCCAATAGTTGAAAAGCCCCTGGTTGACTGCTGCACGGCCAACAGGTAATTAATTACCTTTTTCCCAATTATCAAAGCAAGTTTTATGTGGTCAAAGCTAAGACAGCAAATTTGGGAATGGCGCGGGGTATTAATTACAGCTCCTACCGTAGCTGGATTAACGATCGCTTTGCGCTTTGCAGGATTGTTCCAGGTAGCGGAATGGTCAGCTTACGACCAGTTGTTTCGCCTACCTCCCCAGGAAATGGCCGACGAACGCATTGTTATTGTCGGAATTAGCGAGACAGACCTGCAAACATTAAAGCAGTGGCCGATTCACGATGATGTCTTGACTAACTTACTAAATAAAATCAAAGAACAGCAGCCTGTAGCAATTGGTTTGGATATCTATCGCGATTTGCCTGTAGAACCCGGACATCAGCAATTGGTAGATCTGTATAAGAGTACACCTAACTTGATTGCCATCAAGAAAATGGTTGGAGGTGCGGGTGGCCCTGCGGTGCAGCCACCACCAGAACTAGAAGCGCCGGGTCAAGTAAGCGCCAACGACATACCATTGGATACAGATAGCAAGATTCGTCGGCATTTTCTGTATATCTCACAAGGTGATGAAACAATAGAAAGTCTGGGACTGAGACTGGCTTATATTTATCTACAAACAAAAGGCATTACACCTAAAGCCGCTGCTGTCAATCAAGATTATTTGCAATTGGGTAAAGCCGTGTTTGTTCCTTTTGAGGCCAATGATGGCGGCTATGTACGCACTGATGCCAGAGGCTACCAGTTGTTGTTGAACTTTCGCGGGCCAGCGGGAACCTTTAAGATCGTGTCGATAATGGATGTATTGGAGAATCGCATACCGTCAGACTTGATGCGCGATCGGATCGTCTTGATCGGTTCAACGGCAGAGAGTCTTAACGATCTGTTATACACTCCTTACAGTAGCAGTCTGCTCGGCATACCCAAACGCACTTCTGGCGTAGAAGTCCATGCCAATTTAACCAGTACGATCTTGAGTGCAGCACTAGACGATCGACCCTTAATCAAAACTTGGCCTGAGTGGTTGGAGTGGTTGTGGATTTTAAGCGGTTCCACCGTCGGCGCTATTTTTAGTTGGCAAGGGCGATACAAAAAAGGTGTTGCCAAGTTCTCGCCCCGGAGAACAGCTGGTATGTTTTCAGTTGTGGGAGGTATCTTTGTAGTCGGCTACCTCGCATTTCTAAAAGGTTGGTGGATTCCTGTGGTTCCACCAGTATTAGCAATGGCCGGATCTGCGATCGTCATCACCAGTTACATAGCCCGTACAGCAGGAGAAATTCGTCAAACCTTTAGTCGGTATCTCACCGATGAAGTAGTAGCCAGTCTGCTGGAATCACCCGAAGGATTGAGGTTGGGCGGAGAGAGGCGTAAGATAACTATCCTGATGTCAGATTTAAGAGGCTTTTCAGCCGTATCAGAACGATTGCCACCAGAAACAGTAGTTTCCATGTTAAATATCTATCTGGGGGCAATGGCCGATGAAATCGTGAAATACCAGGGAACCATTGACGAATTTATCGGCGATGCGATTTTAGTTCTCTTTGGTGCCCCAACTAAAAGAGAAGATGATGCCGAAAGGGCAGTAGCTTGTGCCATAGCCATGCAGCTAGCAATGGACGAAGTTAACCAAAAAAACGAACGTTTGGGCTTACCCAAAATAGAAATGGGCATTGGTATCAACACAGGCGAAGTAGTGGTAGGAAATATTGGCTCGGACAAACGCGCAAAATATGGTGTAGTTGGCAGTCACGTCAACCTAACAGCCCGCATCGAGTCCTATACGCTGGGTGGCGAAATCATGATTTCCGAAGCTACCCTCAAAGATGTAGGCGACATCCTACAAATAGATGGGGATTTCCCGGCACAACCAAAAGGCTTTAACGAGCCTATCACCATCCATGAACTAGGGGGAATTGGTGGCAAGTACAACCTCAGATTGCCCAAACAAGAAGATTTACTTGTTAAACTAAAAGAGGAATTACCAGTAGAGTACGGCGTTCTGAAAGGTAAACATCTTGATGGCAATACGTGCAAGGGAAGCTTAGTCAAGCTGTCAATAAAGGGTGCAGAACTACGTTCAGATAATATGCTCAAGCCACGAGAAGATAATATCAAAATAAACTTATTAATGGGAACCGACGAAACACCAGTTAGCGGAGATATCTATGGGAAAGTTTTGAGAAAAATAAAAGAAGGGGATGGCAATTATTACATCGTGTTTACCAACATTGCACCGGAGGTGGCCGGATTGCTTAACCAAATTTATCACGAAAATGTCTCAGCTTACTAAAAAAGCAATTAAAGTTTTAAGCCTCAATCATTATATAATGGGGCACTCTACTTATCAAAACATATTAGAGAAAAGTTTTCGGGATCGTATTCCAGAAGTTGAATTCCATTCATTGCATTTAACTGATTACTTCAAGGGAGATTTTCTGGGTAGATTGGTATACTGGCTGCTCAGCAAACAGCTACCAGGGTCTGATAAAATTGATTATGACTTTCACAGATTTCGTACTGAGTTAGCTAACTCATTCTTCGCACGTCGCTGTTTAGAACGCGCTTTAAAAAATTATCAGCCTGATGTTCTTCACGTTCATACTCAAGGAATTGCCTACCTTGCTGCCCCCCTATTTAAACAGATTCCCTCAGTAGTTTCACTTGACTATACCGCAGCTTTATTGGTAAAAGAGCATCCTTATCCAGCTAGCATTACATATAAACCGATCGTAGAAGTGGAGCGTAAATGTTTTGGAGCAGCTGCACATATTATCACCTGGTCAGACCGATCGCGACGCTCTGTAATTGATGATTACGGTATTTCACCGACAAAGGTTACTAATATTCACCCTGGTGTGCCTTTAGAGCTTTTCGCTGGCATAATCCCAAGAGATCCCCAGAGTAAGCCTCGCCTGCTATTTGTCGGCAATGACTTTGTACGCAAAGGCGGGGAGGATCTGCTAGCAGTCTTTTTGGACAATCTCAGCGATATCTGCGAGCTTGACATTGTTACTAATGCCGCTGTAAACTTACGTAGAATACATAATGTGAGAATCCATCGAGGTGTGCGTGCATTTTCTCCAGAAATTCTCAAACTCTATGCAGCAGCAGATATATTTGTAATGCCTACTCACGAGGAAGTTTATGGAATAGTATTCACAGAAGCGATGGCAGCGGGTTTGCCCTGTATTGGCACTACAGTTATGACTGTTCCAGAATTAGTGCAAAATGGGGTGAATGGGTTTACAGTGAAAGCAGGCGATCGGGCAGCTTTGCGAGAAGCGCTCCTTAAGTTGATTAACGATCGTGACTTAAGATTATCAATGGGTCAAGCTGGCAGAGAAATTGCCAAAAAACAATTTGATGCTGTCTCAAACTGTAAACAAATTGCAGTAATCTTTTCAAACATCTTATGCTGACAAATTCTGCTGAAGTTCGCTTAAGTGTGGCTTTGGTGACGCGAAATCGACCAGAGAGTTTGGAGCGTTGTTTGAAGAGTTTGCGATCGCAAAGCGTTCAACCTTTTGAAGTAGTCATATCCGATGATTCCGATCCAGAAATAGCACCCAAAATAGAAGCCTTGGCAAAGTATTGGGACTGCCGCTATATAAATGGCCCCCGGCGCGGCCTCTACGCCAATCGAAATCATACTGCCATAGCTTGCAAAGGCACGCATATTCGCACGATGGATGACGATCACGAACTTCCCGACGGACATATGGAGCAGTGCATGAAAGCTGTTTGGTCCGATCGCAAATCCATCTGGACAACTGGAGAAATAGGCTTTATCAATGGTGAGTATTGTGGAACTTCTCAAACAGCAACCCAATTATATCCATCTGGAGTGGCTGGTTCAGTGACAGATGTTGATGATAACTGGGCGATCTCCGATGGCTCCACAATTTATCCCAAAGAAATTTTTGACCGTGGTCACAGAATGGTGGAATGGTTTCCGTTCGGATCTAGCTACTTAGAGTTTGGAGCCTATCTGTACTACCACGCTTTTCGCAGTCGTTGCATACCAGGTGCATTCGTTAAACATTATGCTGATGAAATTACTCTAAAACGACAAGATAATATTAGTGTAATTAAAAGTCAACTTTATGCCAGCCTTTGTTTCAATCTTTACTTTAAGCCTAATCCTGCACTTGCAGCCCGGTATAGTTTTTCAGCTATACGCTATTCCCAGTATAATCAAAAATTGATATGGGATTTGCCTAAGCTTATAGCAAAAGCTAAAAAACGCTGGCGAGCGACGTTATGAGTGTAAAGTTATAAAATAAAAAAAAATGCTATTTCGTTGAGCAGGAGAAGGATGATATGAATATTGGTTCGATAGTTACATCTCTGCCACCCTTTTTGAGACGTCATAAGCTAATTCAGCTTCTACTTATTATTTGGCCTAACTCGCGTGTCCAGTTAATTCATTTTAATGATTCTGCCAGAATATTTGCAGATCTTGGCGAACCGTGGCCTCGACAAACTCTGATTACAGGGATTTGCGAACCAGAATTTTTTACGATCGCTGCAAAATTTTTATCCAAAGGCGGCATTTTCTTCGATGTTGGTGCAAACACTGGGGCTTTAAGTTTTGGCCTAATGGCAGATTTTGGATATCCAAATGTAGAATATCATCTTTTTGAAGCAAATAGTAAAATTTCCCAACTACTCATTCAGTCAAGAAGATTATATCCAGAAGAAAAGATTTGGATTAATAATTTTTGCGTGACAGCTAAGTCGGGATTTTCAAAGCTAAATGTCGATCTCAATAATAGCCCAGTATCTTTTATTTCACCCACAGGTAATACTCTTGTTGAAAACTTAATCTTAGATGAGTATATTTCTGAGAGAAATATTACAAAAATTAATTTTTTAAAAATGGATATAGAGGGTCATGAGCCTTTTGCTATTAACGGGTTAATGAATAGTCTAAAAAAAGGTATAGTAGAAGCTATTTATATAGAATTATCATCAAAAAGTCTTTTTCATTCTGGCTTTTGTGCAAAGGATGTTTTTAATTTATTAAAAGAAGGAGGGTTTCACCTGTTTTTCGTTAAGCGTGCTGATTTTGAATCTGGCATTGCCTCTAAAAGTAGAATTTTCACATTGAATGTATACGGTTCTCCACTTACTGTCGCTGAGGTTGAAATAGAAAATTTTCCTAATGAGTACCAGACAGACATTCTAGCAATTCACGAAAAAGCCCATTTAGATGTTTAAAATATATCCAGATAAAATATGAATAATTTTTTTAAGGATGAGTCGTTAAGATATAATCAATTTTCTACTATACTCCTAAGTTCTGACTCCTGATTCCTCAAAACAGTTGTCTGCTGTCTCGTCTTAGTTTAGTATACTCATTTTTAAGTTGTTTATAAAAAAGATATGTCATTAAAACGAAGGGTAATAGATATTTTTATCTGGTTATTAAGTCGGATGGTGAATCAGCAAAATAATAAACCAGAAAAACCTAATTCAATCTTGGTTTTGCGAAATAATGACCTTGGCGATCTTTTAGTAATCACACCACTTTTTGAGGCATTAAGACGGTGTTTTCCTGATGCTTATATTGTGGCTGGTGTCGGTCAGTGGAATGTCGAAATTCTCAAGTTAAATCCTTATATTTCAGAAATATTGCCAATTAACGCCCCCTGGCATAACAAGTTTATTCCTAATCAAAGCTTATCGAATGCGCTCAACTACATAACTTTTTCTTCGGAGAGTGAAGAATTAGCCAACCGCCGCTTTGATATAGGAATTGATGTTTTAGGCAGCTATTTTGGTTCCCTGTTAATGATGCGGGCGGGCATCCCCTATCGCTTGGGCGTTCGGGGATATGCAGGTGGACATACGGCAGTGCAACAGTACGTTGAGTATAACGAGTACGAACAGGTTGGTCGTTCATCTCTCCGGTTTGCCGATCTTTTAGGGGCCACTGAATTCCCCGAATGCAGACCGCAGATATTCTTGAGTCCAAGTGAGCGCGAGGCGGGTGAGCATCGGTGGGCACAGAAAGGTGAGGGAGCAAATCAACAAAAGCGCATTGTTATCGGGCCAGGAGGAGGTTTTGTTGAGAAGTGCTGGCCATTGGAAAATTACGCAGATCTAGTTAAAATGCTGACTGCGATCGGCAATCTGGAGGTTATTATTGTTGGAGGCAAGCAAGATCGCGAGGCCGGAAGACAATTAGCGGCAATTTCCAGCTTAGTGCAAAATTTGGCGGGAGATTTGACAATAAGAGAAACTTTCGCGCTGGTAGCTGCTGCTGATTTGGCAATCTGTAACTCTAGTATGTTAATGCACGCCGCTGCTGCCTTCTCTATACCTACGGTTGTTTTACTTGGAGACTGTTTTACTTCAGCTAAACTACATACTGCTCAGTGGGGTTATGAGGGGATATGTCATATATTTGGTAAGGAGGGAGAGCGACAGGAAATTTATACGCCGACCGAGGTGATGTCAATTGTTTGTAAGTTGTTAGAAATTTAATCTGCACACAGGTACACCGGAGATTATGAGCATTATTATTGTGACAGGTTCTGCTGGACTAATAGGTTCCGAATCAGTACGTTTCTTTTGCGAGAAAGGTTATAGAGTTGTGGGCATAGACAACAATATGAGAGAGACTTTTTTCGGCAAAGCTGCTTCCACAGAATGGAACCGCGATCGCTTATTAGAAGATTATGGAGAAAAGTATATCCATCATGCAATTGATATTCGTGATCGGGAAGCTATAGCTCACGTATTTAACACCTACGGTAAAGATATTAGCCTGATTATTCATACTGCTGCTCAACCTTCCCACGACTGGGCCGCTAGCGATCCTCACACCGACTTTACAGTCAACGCTAATGGCACTCTGGTATTATTAGAAAATACTCGCCTAATTTGCCCGGAGGCTGTATTTATTTTTTGCTCAACCAACAAAGTTTATGGAGATACCCCAAATTATTTACCATTGAATGAACAAGAATTGAGATGGGAGATTGATGAAACCCACCCTTATAACAAGGGTATTGACGAAAAAATGAGTATAGACCAAACCAAACACTCTTTGTTTGGGGTTTCTAAAGTCGCCGCTGATATATTGGTTCAGGAGTATGGTCGTTATTTTGGTATGAGAACCGCTAGTTTTCGGGGCGGTTGCTTAACTGGGCCAAGTCACTCCGGGGCTGAATTACACGGGTTTCTTTCTTATTTAATGAAATGTACAATGACTGGAACACCTTACAATGTTTACGGTTATAAAGGGAAACAAGTTCGGGATAATATTCACAGCTACGATCTAGTCAACGCCTTCTACCATTTTTACCAAAATCCCCGTGTAGCAGAAGTTTACAACATCGGTGGCGGCAGGTTTAGTAACTGTTCTATGTTAGAAGCAATTCAAGAGTGTGAAGCAATTGCGGACAAAAAGCTTAAGTGGGAATATCAAGAATCAAATCGAATAGGAGATCACATCTGGTGGATAAGTAATATCGAAAAATTCAAAAGTCACTATCCAGAGTGGAATCTAACTTATGGAATCACAGATATTTTGAAAGAGATTTTTACCCACAATGTCGGTCGATGGGTTTAGAATTAGATAAAGTAACTGACGTTTCAATTGGCATTACTTGTTGTTTTTGAACTTGAAAGCAATGTTATCAAAGCTATTTCGGAATCGGGTATTCAAATTTATTATCGGTGGAGGCGTAGCAGCAGCATTTAACTTGTTGCTCATATTTGCTCTAATCGAGCTCCGGGGATTTGATACTCCTGTTTTACGAAATGTAGCGAATATAGTGTCAATTGAACTATCATTGGTGTTAAGTTTTTTCATCTACCGAATTTGGGTTTGGCCTGGTGGTGATTGGACAGTTGAAAAAGTTTTATTACGGCAGCTACCCCTATACCATATATCAGCCGGAGCAGCAATCATAGCTCGAATTTTTATTCTATTTCCTATCCTAGATAAGCTGGGGGTAAATTATGCAATTAATACTATTGTGGGGGTACTGGTAAGCGCAAGTCTCAATTATTTGATTACCGATAAACTGGTGTTTAATACGCAGGTTAAAAACAAAAAATACCAGAGTAATCCAGAAACATCGCCTGGACTTTATTACCCAGAGGGATTAGGGCCTGGTTTGGAAAATACTTCTGGTTTGCCAAGACAATATGCGGGAGAGATAGGACGAGCGCAATTAACAAATGATGGAAAATTAGATATTCTCTCTGTAGTAATTCCCGCACACAACGAAGAAGGTTGTATCGTACAGACCCTTGAGTCTATTTGTCAGTTGCTAGCAGAAAAAAGTATTCCTTACGAAATCCTGGTAGTCAATGATAATAGTAGCGATCGCACCGAAGAACTATTACAAAAAATAAATTATGAAAACAGTAAAGTGCGTTATATTAACAACTATTATCCCAATGGCTTTGGCTTTGCCGTGCGCTGCGGCTTAGAAAATTTTCAAGGAGAGGTCGTGGCAATTGTTATGGCAGATAGTTCTGACGATCCAGAAGATCTAGTGGATTACTATTACAAGCTGCAAGAAGGCTATGATTGCGTGTTTGGTTCCCGGTTTATTAAAGGTGGAAAAGTAATTGACTACCCAATTCATAAGTTAGTAGTGAATCGCCTAGCAAACCTATTTATTCAGGTATTATTTGGTTTAAAATATAACGATACAACCAATGCTTTTAAAATATACCGTCGAGAAGTGATAGAGGGTGTGAATCCTATTTTATCTCATCACTTCAATTTAACGGTTGAAATACCTTTAAAAGCAATAATTAGGGGTTATTCTTATACAACAGTTCCAATTATATGGCGCAATCGAAAAAAGGGAATTTCTAAGTTGAAGATTAAAGAAATGGGGAGCCGTTACTTGTTCATCGTCCTCTATATCTTTTTGGAAAAAATGCTTTCTAGAGGAGACTATGTAAGGAAGTATTCTCAGCCACCAGTCAGGAGTCAAATGCGATGAGTAGAAAAGTTTTAATTACAGGAGGAGCGGGTTTTGTAGGAAGCTCTTTGGGACTGGGGTTAGCCGAACGCTATCCTGACTGGAAAATTACTGCTTTAGATAACTTAAAGCGCCGGGGATCAGAGTTAAATTTGCCAAGATTGAAGCAGGCAGGAATTGAATTTATTCATGGTGATGTACGGAATAAAGAAGACCTCGATCCGTTAGCACTGCAACCAGATTTAATCATAGAATGTTCTGCCGAACCATCAGTTTTAGCTGGATATACCTCTCCTGGTTATGTACTGCAAACAAATTTGGTAGGAACTATTAACTGTCTAGAATTAGCTCGACAGACTCAGGCCAATTTTATCTTTCTGTCCACAAGTCGGGTCTATCCGATCGCTCATCTCAACGCTTTGAAATTTAGCGAAACTGAAACGCGCTTTCAACTTTTGGATGAGCAGTCTTTGCCCGGTGTGTCACGTCAGGGGATTGCAGAGGAATTTCCGCTAGATGGAGCGCGATCGCTTTATGGCGCGACTAAGTTGGCATCAGAATTACTTATCGCTGAATATGCCGATGCTTATGGTATAATTACATTGATTAATCGCTGTGGCGTGCTGACTGGCCCTTGGCAAATGGGTAAGGTGGATCAAGGTGTATTTGCTTTATGGATGGCTGCTCATTACTTTCAGCGATCGCTCAAATATATCGGTTATGGAGCAACAGGCAAACAAGTAAGAGATTTCCTACATATTGCAGATTTGTTAGAATTGATCGATATCCAAATTGATAGGCTAGAAGAATTGAAAGGAAAAACTTTTAATGTAGGTGGCGGTTGCGAAAATACACTTTCCCTGTATGAAACAACTCAGCTTTGCCAAAAGATTACCGGACATCAGATTACAATTACTCCAGTAGCGGAAACTCGATCGGGCGATGTGCCAATTTTTATTACGGATGCTGGTAAAATTAGACAAACTCTTGAATGGGCACCAAAAAGAAATGCTGAGACTACCTTGACTGATATTTATGAATGGATTCATAAATATAAGGATGTAGTTAGTAATATCTTTTTGTAGGCTTATAAAATTTAGTAGATAAATTATAAATAAAAATGGAGGATATTTATTAATACTAAAAAATTACCAAATATTGAAGTGTGGAAAGCCAAGATTAAAATGCCTAACCAGAAGTTATTTTGATGTGCAGCTTGCTTGATAGCCGAAGTATTAAATAATAAAACAAGGGGGTTATTGTGTCAAACCGTTCTGCTTATTTTTCTAAAATAAAAATATGTATACTGATTGGTTATCTCATTCCAATTGCCTTGCTTCTGTGGTTTTTTTATAGCTTTAGTGTCAATGTTCCTATTGGAGATCAATGGACATTAGTAAATCTTTTTGACCGTGTTGCAGGGGGAAATGCAAATTTTGGAGATTTTTTTGCTCAAAACTTTGAGCATCGGATGCTATTCCCTAGAATAATATTCACAATTCTTGCATTCTTTTCAAACTGGAACATAAAGCTTGAGCAATTGTGTAGCATTTGTTTGGCAATAATATCTTTTTATGCTATGTATAAAATAGCAGATATTCAGGTCAATAAAAATATTTTTTTATTTCACATATCTAATATTGCAATCAGTATGTTATTTTTCTCTTTGGTTCAATTTAATAACTGGATTTGGGGATTTCAACTAGCTTGGTACTTAATAAATAGTTGTGTAATTTTAGCGGTTTATATTCTGACTATTCCCAATAAATTACCAAATAAATTTAGGCTATTAATCGCAGCCTTATGTTGTTTTATTGCCAGTTTATCTTCATTTCACGGTCTGCTATCGTGGGTAGCTATAATTCCCTCATTGGCTTTTTTTGAAAGTAATGCAAAGGCAAGAAAAATAAATTTTTTGTTATGGGTAATTTTATTTATTGTTTGCTGTATTATTTACAGCATTGGTTACCAAACACCAGCACAAAGTGCTGACATTCTCTTCTTCCTAAAAAAACCGTTAATTTGGGCATCATTTATATTGATGATTGTCGGCACTTCTTCTGTAGGGCTAGTTATTAATCCGGGAATTGTCGGCTTGTTCATCATTATAAATTTTGTGTTTTTGAATGGTTACTGGTTGAAAAACTACCATTCAGAATTCGCTCGTAATGCTCTTCCTTGGTTATCACTAGGTTGGTTTTCAGCTTTGGTTGCTTTAGTGATAAGTTTAGGGAGATCGGGCTATGGTGTAGGCAATGCTCTGCAATCTAGATATACAACAGGAACAATATTGATAGTAATTGCCTGTATACAAATGTGGCGATTATTAATAGAAGATCAAAAGGAATGGCCAAATAAAAGAGTACTGATAATTTCAGGAAGTTCCTTTCTGTTTGGAGCCTTAACAGCCATTTTTATTGCCTACTCTACTGCCGCGATCGCAGACGGCAGAGTCTTCTGGTTGCAAGCGACTAGCGGTAAGACTTGTGTAGAAATAATCCATTATTTAAATAAATCTGTCGATGACTTACCTGACAGTTGCTTGCAAACAATTGCTGGTGGTAATTTGTTTATAGAGCAACTGAGAAACTCGGTTGAACCCTTGAGTCGTCTGAGGTTTAGAGTTTTTCCAAAAGATCTAGCCTTCACAACAAACCCTATTAAAACTTACGGAGCTATTGAAAGCCCATCTGCAAGTAACAAACCCCTAACTTTGCCAAAAAATCTTACTATCAAAGTATCCGGTTGGGCTATTTTACCAGATAGTCGCGAACAGCCAAGAGTAGTTCTATTCTCCTATGGTGATCGGAAATCATTCTTTGCTAATGCAGTTGTCAAATTACCCAGACCTGATGTGGGGAGGAAGCTTAACTTATTAGGTCGTTATTCTAAAATTGGATGGGATCGTTTTGGATGGGAAGTGAATATCTCAGGCAAACTTTTTCCAGTGGGAGAAACCGTGATTAAGGCTTGGGTATATGACCGAGACAGCAAACAGTTTATTAAATTGGATGGAAATCCCAAAGTTAAAGTAATAAAGGAGTAATGAAAACATACAATAGTCTTAAAAAAAACTTACATCGTCAGGAGCATAATTCATGATTTTACAAAGAGTTTTTCAGTTATTAAGCCGTAAAAACAGAGCTATAAGATTAGGGATTGAATTCCCAAGTGCGGGAAGGTTTAAGCTACCGGATACTCTGCTTGTAAATGGTTCTCAAAAATCAGTGATATTGCCCGAAGAGACAGGAGTAAAAGTAGCATTCATAGACGTAATTCTTGATGATTGCTACGGATTGAAAAACTTATCCAAACCGATTCATAAAGTGTTAGATATTGGTGCCCATGTAGGCTTATTTAGTCTGGCCGCACGAAATATGTTCCCACAGGCAATTATTCATGCTTACGAGCCAAATAAGTATCTGGAAAAGTACCTCAAGAACCAAGCAGATGCGGCTGGCTTTGAATACTTTATGGAGGCAGTAGGACTAGAAGCAGGAAAGGTAACTCTCGACTTACACGAAGATTCAGTTCAGACACGCTCTAAAGTTGATGAATTGGGTGACATACCGCAGGTGGCTTTTCGTCAGGCAATCGATCGGCTGGGTGGTTCCATAGATATCGTTAAGCTAGACTGTGAAGGTGCAGAATGGCAAATTTTTCAAGATCGAGATGCGTGGCAGTCAGTTCAGAACCTTTCGATGGAATACCATCTCTGGCCCGATCGCACTCACGATCAGGTTCGGGAGGTTGTTCAGAATTTAGGCTTTAAGATTAAGAAGCAGATTCCAATTACGGATTACGGTTTGTTACTGGCATCTAGGTAGAAATTTGAAAATGACTACTCCAGCCCCAGTTACTTGCATTATTCCCGGCCTTCCCCCAGCGATCGACGGAGTAGGAGATCATGCCCTTAACCTAGCTAGGCAACTCCGCGTCGATTTTGGCATAGAAACGCATTTCGTTGTCGGCAACCCTTATTGGGCTGGAGCAAAAGAAATCGAGGGATTTCCGATTAACAAGGTGACTGTACGTTCTGTTGCTAACCTGCTATCCGTGCTGGATGGTAATTGTCAGCGATCGCCTACCATTCTGCTACACTATGTTGGCTATGGCTATGCCAAGCGGGGCTGTCCTTTGTGGTTAGTTAACGGCTTGGAAAAATGGCGGCGTGCCAGCAGCGATCGCACTTTGGTGACTATGTTCCACGAACTTTACGCCACAGGGCCAATATGGGCAAGTTCGTTTTGGCTATCCCCCCTGCAAAAGAACTTGGCTGTCCGGCTGGCGAAATTGAGCGATCGCTGTCTCACTAGCGAAGAACGTTACGCCCAACTTCTGTATCAGTTTACTTCAGGCAAACAAATACAAATCCCTACCTTGCCAGTTTTTTCTAATATCGGCGAACCAGCACAAGTCCCACCACTTACACACCGTCTCCGACGATTAGTAGTGTTTGGAGGAAGCAGCAACAGGCGACGAGTTTATCAGAGATCTTTAGCCGCTCTGGAACGTACTTGCCAAGAGTTGGAGATTGAGGAAATATTAGATGTAGGGCCACCAACTGGCCTTTATCTCTCCGTCGTCAATGGTATACCAGTAGTGGTAATGGGCAAAAGAACGGCACCAGAGATTAGTAAAATTCTATTAAGTTCTATAGCCGGTTTTTTTGACTACAATACAGAGTATCTAGCTAAATCGACCATTTTTGCTGCTTATTGCGCTCACGGATTAATTCCTATTGGGATATTTTATAGTGAGTTAGAGTTAAATGGTTTGTCAGCAGGGAAACACTACTGGCTAGCAGATCGTCCGACAGGTAGACTGAGTTTGGAAGTTGGGCAAGCGATCGCAAACAACGCCTATACTTGGTATCAAACCCATAACTTATCGGTACAAGCTAAAACCTTTGCCACACAACTGTTGAGCCAAAATAATTAAGTATGGATGGATCACTCAAAACCCAGCGTCAGCTAGCAGCACAAACCAGTGGCGGTATTAGTAGCGATCCAGTCTACGAAGCATTTGAGCGGGTATTGACACAACTCGATCTCAAAGGCGATATTCTGGATTTTGGTGCGGGTACGGGAAATTTAACTCGGCGGCTTCGGGGATTAGATCGCTTCAGTTCCATTACTGCGATCGATCTCATCCAGCATTCTCCCAAAATCGATGATTCTATTAAATGGATCGCCGGAGATTTGAATTATCCAATCGACATCCCCGCTCAAACATTCGATGCGATCGTTTCCGCAGAAGTAATCGAACATTTAGAAAACCCCAGAGCAGTTGCACGGGAATGGTTTCGCTTACTCCGTCCCGGTGGAACTCTTGTTTTTAGCACACCAAATAATGAAAGTTGGCGAGCTTTATTGGCAGTTATATTTCAAGGGCATTTTGTACTTTTTGGCGATACCTCCTATCCAGCACACATCACCCCACTCCTACGCAAAGACGTTGAGCGCATTCTCAAGGAAGCGGGCTTTTATACACCCAAGTTTGTATTTACAGATGTTGGTGGTATTCCTAAATTTCCCACACTTAATTGGCAAACAATTTCTGGAGGCGTTCTGAAAGGTATTCGGTTCAGCGATAACTTCCTAGCGATCGCTCAAAAACCCGCTTGAAAGATGAAAATCCTACTTTACTCTTCCGTTTTTTGGCCTTCTACAGGTGGTGTTGAAACTATCACAGCCACTTTAGCTGAAAATATCGTTCGCTTGGGACATGAATGCCTTGTTGTGACCGAAACAATCACCGATCGAGAAGAAGAACTGCGTATTTATAAAGTAATTAGAAAACCTACATTAAAAGAACGTTTTGAACTTACACGCCAATGCTCTTTAGTACATTCAAATGGCGCGAGCGTAGCCATGTTTCCATTTGCTAAATTAAACAATAAACCTTTTATATGGACTCACAATGGCTACCAAGTTTCCTGTATAGATGGTTTGGGCTGGGTGGATGGCGAACCTGCTCCCATGACTCCCATTGCTTCTGTAAATTACCACTTAAGAAAAAATGGCTTAAGTTATGTTTTAAAAGAATCCTTTAAGTTAGCTGTGAGGCGGTATGTAGCCAATAATGTAGACTTAAATATTGCTTGTTCAAACTGGGTAGCTAAACGACAGGAATGCAGAAAACAAGTTGTCGCTTATACACCTTATTCCTTAAATAAATTCAAAGCAGCCAGAAAAATCGAAAATCGCCAATACGATTTTATCTACGTTGGAAGGCTAGTTAGCGAAAAGGGTGTTCCCGATTTAATCCGGGCTTTTCACTTACTAATTTCTGAGCCAACTTACAGCAGCAAAAAATTGGCGATCGTCGGAGATGGAGATATGAAACCATCTTTAGAAAACCTTGTCGAAGAACTAGCCTTGACAAATAATGTTGTTTTCTTAGGCTCTAGATCTGGCAATGAATTAGTTGAAATTATTGGTAACTCGCATATTGCCGTTGTTCCCTCAGTTTGGGAAGAACCATTTGGAGGAGTAACATTAGAATTGTTAGCAGCTGGTAAAAACATCATAGTTTCTGCGTTTGGTGGACACGCAGAATGTGTAGGAGATGCTGGACTCAAATTCAAAAATGGAGATTTTCGTTCCCTTTATGAATGTATGGTTAGACTTATTACCGATCGAGCTTTAGCTGAGCAACAGCTTGAAAATGCTACAATTCAACTAAACGCTTTTGATGAAGTTAAGCTTACAAAAAGATATCTTGAACTGTATGAAGAGGTAATTTGCCAAAAATCTAATTAATTCTCCTACTAGGTGTTTGATAATGACTATCGATTTGAGGAAAGTGTTATGGTAAAAATGAGTTCGCAAGAAAGTTCCAGTTTTTCCTATAATGAAGATTACTATATTTCTCATTATGGTCGAGTTTTTGCAGATGAAAAATATTATAACCTGCTTTCTCTCTACTGGAAAAAGGCAATTTTTTCTGCTAATAATCTCGACCTTAACCTTTCTGTTTTAGATTATGGTTGTGGATTAGGGCAAGTTTCAGCTGCTCTCCCAGACGTTACATTTTTTGACTATTCTGAGTTTGCTGTAAATTTTCTGCGACAGCGCGGCCAAAAAGTTGTAAGTAATATAGAAGAGATACCGCAGAATCATTTCGATTGTTTGCTGTCATCTCATTCTCTCGAACACTCTCCAACTCCAGCAGAAGACTTGAAAAGATTTCACCGCTATGTAAAACCTGGAGGTAAATTAATCTTAATTCTTCCAGTAGAAGTACAATTAAGCCCTAGTCTTAACCCTGATAACGACCAACATTTTTATTGTTGGACATTTCAGACAATTACTAATCTGCTACTCCACTGTAGCTGGCGTCCTATTCGTCAAAATAAACTGTATGGCCCTTTTTTATTAAGCAAACTTAGCTCGGCTTTGTCTCAAGAAAAAGCTGTTAATTTTTCTTATTCTTTAGGTCTTTTGAAGAAAAATTACCAGTCAATTATGACAGTTGCAGAATCAATTAGTTGACGGAGGAGTTATTAAGTGAAACTGCTAATCGCTCTGCTAGCTGTTGGATTTATATTTTTCTTTTCCTTTTCCAATTGGCGTCGTTCTGTTAAGGTGGTATTTTTACTGGTAGTTATTGAGGGGGCACTACGAAAATGGGTGTTACCTCAAGCTAGCGAACTAATTTATTTTTTGAAAGATTTTGTTCTTTTAGGAGCTTATATTAAATATTATGTAGCTTTGCGTTCTGAAGGAAAATTTCCAATCAAAAATCACTTTGTCAATGCCATAATTTTTATGGCAGCAGGATGGTGCCTGTTGCAGGCTTTTAATCCGAGTTTAGGTTCGCCTATTGTGGGCGTGTTTGGACTAAAAACCTATCTCTTCTATATTCCGTTAATCTGGATGATGCCAGCCTTATTTCCCACAGAAGAAGAACTATACAAGTTTTTGCGATTGCACCTTTTCTTAATGATTCCGGTTGGCATTCTGGGTATTGTTCAGTTTGTCAGTCCAGCCTCTAGTCCCATTAACTCATATGTTCAAAGCGAAGTTGCTAATGTAGAGGTTGCTACATTTATCGGTGACGATCTAAAAGCTGGAGGTGTACGAATAACAGGAACTTTTTCATACATTAACAATTACGCAGCCTACTTACTGGCTTGTTTTGGTTTACTGATCCCCTTACTTTCACTTAAGCAGTTAAAGTGGTGGTACTGGGCTACTATTACTGAAATACTTTTAGTAACTATAAATTCTTTGATGACCGGCTCTCGCAGCACTGTTTTTAGCGCGGTTCTATTTTTACTGGGTTATTTAGGTATTAATGGTCTAAGCAATCCTTCAGGTATTGTCCGTTTGCTCAAGCCTTTCTTTATACCAAGCGTAGTTGTTTCTATAGCTGGCTTCGTCGGGTTTCGACGAGCCGTGGATGCTTTTGTTGGCCGTACAACCGCTAACAGCGACATATCCACCCGCGTTTTTGGCACTATGACAGAGGCGCTTAGCTTTATCAAGTACAAAGCAGTTGACGGCTTTGGTACTGGTGCAACACACTTAGGAAGTGCAGCGCTTCGCAATGCGTTAAATTTACCAACAGGTGAAGTTATTCCAGTCGGTTATGAGGGAGAAATGGGCAGAATTGCTTTGGAACTAGGCCCGATCGGTTTTATTTTATGGTATGGGTTAAGAATAAGTATAATTATTGCTCTTTTCCTGGTATTCTGTAAATTGAAAAGACCTTTACTTCGCCAATTAGCACTTTCGGCTTTTCTTATCCATGCAATTTGGATTAATGGACAGCTTGTTTTTCACCATACTTTTGCACTTTACTATTGGTTTTTCACTAGCTTCATCTTTTTATTGCCTCGACTGGAGCAAGTGACGAATTGGCAACAACAATTACAATGGTTAAACTCAGATGTCGAGTCCGCGTATCTCCCTGATTCATCCGATGGGCAATCCGAATTCCCGTGAAGCTGCACTCGCTTTGTCGGAAGCTGGTTTACTCTACGAGATAATTACGACAATTGCCTACAATCCTAAAGGATGGGTGTCGCGCTACTTAAATTTACTGCCAAAAACAATTAAAAACCGAGTTGCTGATGAACTGGGGCGGCGGATATGGATTGCGCCAAACGGCGTTTTTATTCGCAGTCATCCTTGGCAAGAAGCGATGCGAATAGCTTTAATACGGACGGGATTAAACAACTATTTAGGTTTTAGTTTACAAGAAACTGTAGATTTTATTTATGCTGCCATCGATCGTCATGTCTCCCAGCATCACTTGCAAGGTTTAGATGCAGTCTATGCTTATGAAGATGGAGCATTTACCACATTTAAAGCTGCTAAACAGCAAGGAATTCTCTGCTTATACGATTTGCCTATTCTTTTTTATCGCATGAGTCGCGATATTCAAACTCAAGAAGCTAACCGCTTTCCAGAATTTGCCTCGGCGTTACAAGCAGCTAATGAACCAGCTTGGAAAAGTGAGCGAAAAGAACAGGAAATTCAGTTAGCAGACCACATTTTTGTTGCTTCATCATTTGTGAAGAATTCATTGCTTGAAGGAGGTATTAAAACAGAAAAAATTAGCGTAATTCCCTTTGGCGCACCAATCGATTATTTCTATCCAAAACCTAAGACGGACAAACTTTTTCGCGCTTTGTTTGTAGGTCGTGTTGGGCCTCGCAAAGGCGTCCACTACTTATTGCAAGCATGGCAGCAATTGCAATTGCCAGAGGCGGAATTACTGATAGTTGGAATTAATGAATTTCCCGAAGGTTACTTAGAGAAATATGGAGATGGGGTTCGCTATGTTCCGTCCGTACCGCATACCTCATTAAACGAGTACTATAGTAGTGCCAATGTTCTAGTTCTGCCAAGTCTTGTTGAAGGACTTCCTCTAGTGGTGTTAGAAGCGATGGCTTGTGGTATTCCTATTATTACTACGCTTAACGCGGGTGTTTCTGATATCATTACTAATGGTGTAGAGGGTTTTATTGTACCTGTTCGTGATGTAGAAGCTGTTAAGGAAAAACTAGAGTGGTGTTATAGCCATACCATAGAATTAGCCGAAATGGGACAATCTGCTCGAAAGCAAGCTGAACAGCTAACTTGGAGTCTATATCGACAGAGATTGGCAAGTCGGGTAAAGCAGCTTTTGAGTCTTGGCAATAGTGGTGAAAATCCTTAACTTTCAGAAGAATGACAGCGATAGTGTCCCCTGAAAAGATGGAAAACTTTTCCATTATATAAATTGCAATTCTATACAGCACGATGGCCGACGAAAAATCACTAATACATCTTTGGTTTCCGAATATGTTTGAATTTAAAGGAGGAATTCAAACTTACTCAGCTTTTTTTTTAGAGGCAATCCAAACTTTGTACCCAGAGGGTAATTATCATGTGTTTCTAAAACACGACACTCGCTTATCATCTGATTTCGCTCCCTCAAGTTCTGTCCGATTTCACTTGGCGGGAACTTCACCTTTACCTTTACGGACGGCTGTGTTCGCCGCTCAAATCATCGGACATGGACTCTGGCAACGACCCAGCTTAGTTATAGCCACTCATATCAATTTCACGGTTGCTGCCTACTTGCTTAAACGTATAGCAGGTATTCCCTATTGGACAGTGGCTCATGGTGTGGATGCTTGGAATATTGAGCGCCCTACCTTACAAACCGCTCTGCGGGATGCCGATCGCATTATCTCAGTTAGTGGCTACACGCGCGATCGCCTACTCAAAGAGCAAAACCTCGACCCAGCAAAAGTGGTACTCTTGCCAAACACTTTTGACGCCAGTCGCTTTCAAATTGCACCCAAACCTCAATATTTGATGGCCCGCTATGGACTGACGGCGGATAATTCCATTATCCTAACAGTAGCTAGACTTGACAAAAGCGAACAATATAAAGGATATGACCAAATTATTCAAGCCCTACCTGAAATTCGCCGTAAAATCCCAGGTGTCCGCTATATCCTGGTTGGAAAGGGAAACGATCGCCCCCGCATTATGGAGTTAATTGCTAGACTTAGCCTGCAAGACTGTGTTACATTAGCGGGATTTGTTGCAGATGAGGAACTTGGCGATCATTACAACCTTTGCGATGTTTTCGCGATGCCAAGCAAAGGTGAAGGATTCGGGATAGTTTATCTGGAAGCCTTAGCTTGCGGTAAACCAAGCCTGGGAGGAAATCAAGATGGAGCGATCGACGCCCTTTGCCACGGCGAACTGGGAGCTTTAGTTGACCCCGATAATATAGGAGAAATTGCCCAAACGCTGATTCAGATTTTACAAGGCACCTATCCCCACCCCCTAATGTATAATCCTCACAGTTTACGCCAGAAAGTGATTGAAAAGTATGGCTTTGAAAGATTTAAACAAACATTAGCGCGATTAATTGAACAGGATAAGATATTATTTTCTTAATATAAGTACTGAATAGTACAATTTCGCTCACTCAAATTCTTACTCAGTAAATTAAAAGAGGAACCATTGTGATGAATCTAGATGAAAATTTGATGAAAATTTTGGGTGGTAAATTTGAATACGAACGAACCATAAGGTGTGCAACGCCTTCAGGTAATTACTTTTGGTATCGTAAACGTCAAGAAATTGTCAAACTATTTGAACGTAATATCAGCCTATTCCTAGATTCTCAAATGGACAAAGCAGCGCCTTGCTTGTTTGTGGATATTGGATGTGGAGAAAGCATTGACCTATTTTTAATTCGTGATTCTTTGGAAAAATCTTCATCAGGCTGGCATTTTATAGGTTTAGAAGCAGATCCAACTTCATTACAGGTGGCCAATTTAAGAAAAGAATACAACAAAGCTGATAATGTAGATTTTATATCCTGTGATGTCACAAAAAAATTACCTTTCCAAGATGCTGAAGTAGATATAATATATTGTTCAGAAGTTATTGAACATCTTCTAGAACCAGAGTTATTTTTGCTTGAAATCAAGCGTGTGACAAAACCAAATGGATACCTTATTCTTACCACACCAAATGAACCTAATGTGTTTCAAAGTGCCTACTGGAGCAAAATTCGTCTTCAAAAGATGCAGGCAGAGATAGAGGCGATGAAAGAGGAACATCAACAGGTCAATGTAGAAGCCAATAATGCCTTTTTGTATGGACATATATCCCTCCGAACCATTAGAGAGTGGGATGATACTTTAGGTAAAATAGGTTTTAAAAACGTTGATTACGGGCGTGGGGCTGTGACATATGGAGGAACGCCATTTTTTGACAATGAGTGGATTTTAGGTACTCGTTTTCTCCTAGAGGCAGTTTTGGACTTGCTGCCCCGGCGATGGGTATGTAATCTTTCCGACCAATTAATTGGGCTATATAGACTTGATAAGTAATTTTGCTAGGGACTTAAAATTTGGGGTTTTAACGATTCAAACAACACTGACAGAATTAATGCAAACCACTAAACTGGAAGTTGTCTAGGTGAAAGTTTTACATATCATTCCCTCTGTAAGTACGGCTCTCGGTGGGCCGACACAAGTAGTTTTAAATCTAGTGAAAGCCTTGCGGGACTGCGGGGTTGATGCGGAGATAGTCACTACTAATGATAATGGCGCTACTTTGCTAGATGTGCCATTGAACCAACGTATTGAGTACGAGCAAGTTCCCATCTGGTTTTTGCCAAGATGTTCGCCACCGCTGAAAGAGTTCATATTCTCTCCAGCTATTACTAAATGGCTTTGGGAAAACATCAAGAACTATGACATTTTAGATAACCATTATCTTTTCTCCTATGCTTCTACTTGTGCTGGTGCGATCGCTCGTTGGCAAAACGTTCCTTATACAGTTCGGACAATGGGACAACTTGCTCCTTGGGCACTTGCCCAAAGTCGCCTTAAAAAAGAAATTTATACCTTTCTAATTGAACGGCAAAACTTGAACCGCGCAGCTGCCATTCATTGTACGTCAAATGGCGAAGCAGAAGACGTTCGTAATTTCGGAATTCAGACGCCCACCGTTACCCTACCTTTAGGGGTAAATCATCCAGTATACTGGCCGCAAGCTAAGCAAAAGCTGCGCGAAATGTATGGCATTTGCTCTACTACGCCCGTAGTGCTATTTCTCTCGCGTCTCCATTACAAAAAGCGCCCGGATTTGCTCGTACAAGCACTTGGCAAACTGGCGGCAAAACAATATAAATTTAACCTAGTATTGGCAGGGTCGGGTGAAACAGATTACCTCAATTATTTGAAGAATTTAGTATCATCATTGGAGTTAACTGCAGAGACAACTTTTCCAGGCTTTGTTGAGGGGCAAGATAAAGAGTTGCTGCTTCAAGGAGCGGATATATTTGTTTTGCCATCTTTTTCGGAAAATTTCGGTATCGCTGTAGCAGAAGCACTGGCACACGGATTACCTGTGATTATCACCCCAGATATCCAGATAGCACCAGAAATTGCAGCGGCAAAAGCTGGTTTAGTGGTGAAGGGAGAAGTAGAACCCTTAGCAGATGCGATCGCGCAATTGCTCACCTCTCCCCAACAGCGGCAACATCTGGGTGAAAATGGCAAAGATTTGGTGCAGCGCCGCTACTCTTGGAGTGCGATCGGCCCTCACCTGGCCGATGTCTATACTTCAATCCTTGACAAACAACCCATTCCCCAGTATCCAGACAACTGAAAATTAAAGTGCTAAACTGTGTTATAAATAGAAACATTAATTAGTTGGCCAGGAAAATTTAATGATTAACTACAATTTGCTGGAATCTCAAATTGATAACTTAGCCAAAAGTTTTGCAGAAGCAAAACCAATCAGGCATCTCACGATCGATAACTTCTTGTCCGAGGAAGTTGCCAACCAAGCTTTCAGCGTCTTCCCTACAATGGAAGAAATGGATGTACTAAAAGATTTCCGACAAGATAAAGCTCAAGATCCTGCCATTAACAAATTCAATCTAATTTTCAGCGAACTTGTATCACAACACCTGCATTCAGAACGGTTTCTCGCTCTAATTTCTAGAATTTCTGGCATACCAAATCTACGTACAGATAGCAAATTGTACGCTGCTGGACTCGCTCAAGGAGGAAACGGTAGCTTCTTAAACGTTCACATAGATAATAGTTCTCACCCAGTTAATCCCTGGTATCGTCGCTTGAACTTGCTGGTTTATTTAAACAAACATTGGGCTGAAGAAAATGGGGGCAACTTGGAACTGTGGTCGCCAGATATGTCGGAATCGGTAGCAATTTTACCGATCTTTAATCGCATGGTTATTTTTGCAACAGACAAACAATCATGGCATAGCTATCGCCGTGTCAATACGCTGGATGGCGATACCCGCAAATCCATAAATTTGTACTTTTTCACAGAGGAATCTGCTGATGGAACGCATTATTACCACGTTACATCTTTTAAAGCCAGAAAAAATGAAATACTCAATAAAATTGTATACCCGGTAGATAATTTAGTTCGCACTGTTGCTCGTGCTTTAAGGCCAAATAAAGACGCCCACGCTGTTCTCTACGAGCAGAAAGGTAAAAATGATCGCAAAAATCCGTGAAAACAACCTTTTTTCCAAATATATCGCTAGTTGTAAATTATAAAATGTCCTACTCTCAACGTCTACTCGAACTGGGTAATCCCCTAACTCGCCTAGCACATCGCTCCCGTTTTAGCGCTGTTCTGGATGTCCTTGGCAACGCTAAATATACCCAGGCACTCGATTATGGCTGCGGTGACGGTTGGCTGCTCAGAACAGCTTTCGATCGCGGCATAATAACTTCCGGCATCGGCGTTGATGTGGCCGACTATATGCTATCAGCTTCCCAGGAAATCTTTGCGGGTATATCAGGCTTTCAATTCTGTAAACCTGGTGAAATATCGCAAAAAATATCGCAAAAAAGTTGCGATGTAATTTTTTGCACGGAAACGCTAGAACATATCGGTAATCCTGAAGGAGCTTTGGAGCAAATTTTAATTTATTGCCAGCCTGGAGCTAAAATAGTAATTTCTGTGCCTATAGAAGTCGGGCCTTCTCTTTTGTTTAAGCAAATTGGACGTTATTTAGCTAATTTAAAAGGAAATTACGGTTACGAATCTTATAATTTAAAAGAGCTATTTGAGGCAGTTATTTTATGGGATACTAACAGTTTTATCTCGTCTCACTCTATGAAATCAGAGTACACGGGTCATAAGGGATTTGATTATCGGAAAATCGAAAAATTGTTACAGGAAAAAGTTAAAATAGAGCGGCGGATTTTCTCTCCGTTTCCTTGGAGTGGCAATTTGCTTAACAGCACGGTAATTTGGGTGTGTAACGTGGAAAATTCATAACCAAGGCTAATGTGTTTGAGCCCAAACTCAAGCGATTTAGGTTAATCTGTTTAGTCAGCACTGCCCTCATCGTACTGCTTATTAGCATAATTCCGGTACGATTGGCTCTAGCTCATCTGCAAGCACCCCAACCCCAAGCGATCCTTACCCTTGGAGGAGGAATCGAGCGAGAAATCTTTACAGGTGAATTTGCTCTAGGCCATCCTACACTAGAAATCTGGGTTTCTACCGGCACTCCTCTCGAAGTAGCTGCTGGAATTTTTCGCGCCTATAACATCCCAGAAACCAGGCTGCATATAGATCGACGTGCCGTTGATACCGTGACCAACTTTACAACTCTAGTTGCTGACTTCAAAAGTCGGCAGATTCAACATCTCTACGTGATTACCTCCGCCCATCATATGCGACGAGCTTTATCGATCGCTACCCTTATTCTCGGTAGCCAAGGTATTGCCTTCACCCCCGTCTCCGTTCCCTCCGGCGAACCACCCGAATCTTGGCTTCGCATTCTCCGCGATATTGGTCGTTCCTTAGTTTGGATTGTTACAGGTCGTACTGGAGCAAGCCTCGATCGGATTTTCGAGGTTTGGCGATGAGGATACCAGCCAAGTACTGGATACCCGGTTCTGTCGTTGGCGTTTTGATAGCAACCGAGGTGATACTGCGCCTAGCTTTCGGATTGGGAAACCCAGTTTTGTCAGAAGCCGATCGCTATACCGGCTATCGATTTCAACCCAATCAAAAATTATTCCGATTTGGCAAACATATTGCGTACAACCAATACTCTCAACGTTCCGAACCAATTACACCAAAAAAGACTCCCGGAAAACTGAGAATATTAATGACCGGCGACTCAGTTCTCAATGGCGGTAATCCTACAGATCAGAGTCAAACTATTACAGAACTTTTTGAAGCAAAACTATCTGCATCCGGACATCCGGCAGAAGTTCTCAACGCCTCAGCCGGTTCTTGGGGAATCGGCAACGCCTTAGGATATCTGCGGGAATTCGGTACTTTTAACGCCAATGCAGTCATCCTGCAAATTGGCACCCACGATCTAACTCAGCCCACCAGCACCAGCGATGTGGTTGGGCATCACCCATCTTATCCCACCCATCCCCCACTGCTGGCGATTCAGGAAGCTTGGACTCGTTACACTTGGCCGAACTTAGCTGTTAGGTTAGGGCTTAACGCTACCTCAAGCGATCTCCCTCCGCCTACATCTTCCAACCCGAATGGACAGTTTAAGCAGAATATGGAAAGCTTAAAACAGATAGTGAAGCTGGTTCGTGCCCAGAAAATACCTGTTTTTGTCCTGTATACGCCCAGTTTCGATGACCTATTGCCAAAACCCAGACAGCCTAAATACAAGTCCGAGTTTTTACGGTTGCTAAAAAGTTTACAGGTTCCTATTATTGACACTCATACCGCTTGGTCAACCTTGCCGCCAAAGACGGTAGAAACCTATTTTCGAGATTGGGTGCATCTGACCGAGCCAGGAAATCAAGCGATCGCCCACAAACTCTTCGATCGACTCTGTGTAGCTCGCCAGTTACCAGTCTGCTTACCGAAGAACTCTGCTCCAAAGCCAACCAGCCCCTGACGAATCTTTTACTCCATCGGCTGCGTCACAGATCCAGTGGTAGCGATATGTATAGCACGCTCACTGCTTACACGCTACCGCGAGAATACTGATTTGGCAACGCGGATCTATATTTATACACTCTCTTCAGTAGAAAATCCGGAATAATGGCGGAGTGTTTTGTAGAGGTTATAGGTAAACTACTTTACCCACAGGGGCATAGACCTACCTGATTCCGAACACAGCGAGATTGCTCACTTTGTACAGAACTGGAATTTCGGGTGGGTTTACAAAACTACCCCAAAAGGGCTGATGTCAGCTACAGTCGGTCGCCTCGTGCAACAGCCTGGACTGCGTTAGATCCTTTCACCGAAACTAAAGGCTTTACCAGGAAGCGGTACACCCCGCCTTGCTTCCTCCCCGATCGCTCTTGTGGACGGGGTATCGACCCGGAAACCTCACTAAACGAATGTAGGGATGGAGGTTTGAGACGCTTTCGTATCGAGCTTCTCAAGACAGGTCTCCCCTTCTTTTGGCTGGATATGGAAAAATTAACAGCCCTGCGGGAAGGGATGCCCTGGTCGCGTTATTATTTTATTTTTTTGACCTAATAGAAACCTTTAGGGCATGATAAATGGGAATTCTACAAGGGGAACATACGTTGCACCAGTTAGTGACTCAGCAGCAAAGTGGCACAAGGGATGGAAATATTCCAAAACAGCAGCATCCAGTCAGATTGTCTATCATTACCCAGTTTTATCCGCCGGACTATGCCGCTACAGGCCAGCTCATCGAAGAGCTAGCTACGCAGCTGAGGCATTACGGTTTGTATGTCCATATCTTCACGGGACAGCCTGGATACGCCTTCCAAAAAGAAACGGCTCCAACGATCGAACGAAAAGACAAGATGCTGATTAGGCGATCGCGCACCGCTCAGCTTTGGCCCCGGCGGATTCGCGGCAAAGCCGTCAACGGTCTATTATTTTGTCTGCGTTCCGGATTCCATTTACTCAAAAACTGTTGGAGAGGCGACGTTTTACTCCTCACCACTGCACCCCCTTTCTTGCCCCTGCTGGGCTACCTAGCCAACCTCTGCTTTGGCCTACCCTATGTCTGTCTGCTCTACGATCTATATCCCGATGTCGCGGTGGAACTGCAAGTCGTCTCCGTTCACAACTGGTTAGTTCGCTTGTGGAACCTAGTTAACCAACAGATCTGGAAAAATGCCAAGGGGGTGATAGTCCTCAGCCCCTCTATGAAAGAGCGTATCGTAGCCAAATGTCCAGAAATAGCTGACAAGGTTACCGTAATTCACAGTTGGGCCGATCCAACTCGAATCGTACCTATCCCCAAACAAAACAATTGGTTTGCCCAAAAACACAACCTAGTGGACAAATTTACGGTTCTCTACTCCGGCAACATGGGTCGCTGCCACGATATGGAGACAATTATAGAAGTGGCAAAACTTCTGCAAGATGAACCGATCCAGTTTGTCTTTATTGGCGATGGTGCAAAGCGTCAAGCTTGTTTGGAGGAAACGATCCGCCTGGGTTTGAAGAATTGTCTGTTCTTGCCGTACCAGGACAAGCAGAAACTTCCTCACTCTCTGACTGCTTGCGACTTATCTTTAGTGAGCATCAGTCCGGGAATGGAAGGATTGGTAGCTCCCAGCAAGCTTTACGGTATTTTAGCGGCTGGTCGTCCGGTGGGAGTAATTTGTGAGGAGCGTTCCTATTTACGCCAACTGATTGAGGAAGCTAAATGCGGTGCGACCTTCAGAAATGAGGATGCCACGGGGCTAGCTAATTTTATTCGCCGTTTGGCTAGCGATACTCAGCTAGGTCATCAAATGGGTAAGGCGGGTCGTTCCTACCTCAAATCAAATTTCACGCTGGAAATAATTGCTCAGCAATACTCAGAGGTATTGAACCAAGCCTTATTTACAGAGGTGAAACCAAAAAGCGCGATCGCTGTTAAAGAAGCTCATTAATAAAATACCGATTTCGCAGATGGGTGCGTCTGTTACTGGCAGCAGTTAAATGCTAATGCCTCTGACGCACTATGCGAAAGTCCCTATTCATCTTTAGGATTGAGGTGAATCATTTCCCAAGTTGTGTAAGTACCGATCGGACTCCAAATTACATAAGGGAGTAACAATAGAGCTGCCCAGCCAGAAATAGGCCAGACCGTTAGTGCCAAAATAACCCCTAAGATAGAACCAATCCCGCCAACAATGGTGCCTGCTTTGAGACTGCGAAGCCTTAACATCACTGGGGGGTAGGCGACGATCGCAATTTCTACTAGCAGATAGAACGCCATCAGCCACCAAGTTTTGGCGCTGCCTGGGTCTTTTTCCCACACAATATAAGCAGACCAAGCTCCACAAATAAAAACTACCGTCCAAATGATAGGGATTGCGCCCTCAAAAGTTAGCCACTTCGGACGCTGCAAGCGTTTGAACCACTTGACATCGCTAGGCGTAATTAAGTTGCTAGCTAAAGCAACTATTAATGTTACTGCTCCAATTACCATCCACGATTTAATCATGCCCATACCTTTGCTGTTTGGCACCAAGCCCTAGCCTGTAGCGATCCTGCCAATTTAAAGCGTGAATTTAATCCTTCTGTGGTGAGAATATCTATTGCGATCGGGCTTTAGGCAGAGACTTTGACACTCCCCTGGCTAAAGCCGAGGGGATTCTTGCTTCACTGAGTGACTTTGCCTAAGCGCTGTTTCCAGGTTTA